>NZ_JBRIIQ010000005.1:0-93134 GCF_052976905.1 Glaciimonas sp. GG7
GTCTCCGACTCAGTAGTTCTATGCCGAGTACCACGGACAAGCACGAATCGATCCTCAAATGCGCCTGCCCGCGAATTTTTTATTCAGGGATTAACTTCTGACGGAAGACAGTTTCGCCCCAGCGACTGGGCGGAGCGATTATGCGGCGCGATGTCCTGTTTCCGACCTGAGGGTAGTGGCGGACGCAATGCGCATCTGCAATATTCTCCCTATGTCCGACCTGTGATGTTGAATGGCGTGCGCTCAGTCGTTGTCAATGAAGATTTACGCGAAATCGAGCCGCTGGCTTACCATTTTGTCGTCAACTTTGCCAAAGATAATGATTTGCAAATCGTGCATGCTTGCCTTTTGCCTGATATAGATTCATCGAATAAATAGCCAATAGCCAATCGCCGGGTAGAGGGATCTGTCGATGCTTCAACTGGCGTACATCACCTAGGAGCCTGTCGGACTTAGGGATAATCGGCTGCAAAATGTGCTGGCCGGTCCATATTTCACCAGCTTCTTGACCAATAGCTCGCTAGGGCGCTGCAAGTTTGACTAAGAACCAGCGACAAAATCTGTCCTCGCCCAGCATATTTTTGGCCTCGATCCCCTAACTCCGACAAGCTGCTAGTATCACCAAAAAAAATGTATAAAATTTATTTCGGCATTACTGTAAAAAAGACATCACAGTAAGACGTTTCCAAGCCAAAGTCCGTGTAATATTTCGCACAATTATGTGCCATGGAGTGGAAATGTTTCGAAGTAATAAGCCATTCATTTTGCCCATTGCAGCCGTATCAGGATTGTTGCTTGGCCTCACTATTACGCTGGCTGGATTTGTCGGAGTGCGGTATCTCGAGCGCCAGAAAATACAGGCCGATTTCACGCAAAGCGCCAACATTCAAATACGTAGCATCGTCAACGGCTTCGCAGACGTGGTCTATAAGTTACGAACAGTCACGCAATTATTTGCCGTGGTTGATCACGTTAGCCGCGAACAATTTCATGACTTTACAGCGGCATTATTAATTCATTCGCCCTATATTCAGGCACTTAGTTTTCAGCGTTTGATGTCACCACTACAGCGTGCCGCTTATGAAGTTGACATTCGTAAGCAGTATCCTGACTTTCATGTCCGTGAAATGCCGGGTGCCAAGCCAGAAGCAAGCTCCCCCGAGACACGCTACCGTGTTGTTGATTATCTGGAGCCGATGAAGGGTAATGAAGCTGCGTTCGGCTTGAATATGACCAATAATCTGGCGCAGATCGAGGCGATTGAACGTGCCCGCGATACCGGTCAACCATCGGCTACTGGCGTGCATGCCGTTTCACAGCCCCGGGCCTATAAATATGGCGTCGTTATTCTCGCCCCAATTTATCAGCGCGGTGCAATCCTCACAACTGTGGAAGACAGGCGACAGGCTGTGATGGGATATGCAGGGGCGGTGCTACGCGCCGAAGAAGTCATCGGGAAGTTGTTAGTCAGAGAGGACAATGGGCCGCTGACCGATATAGCGCTCAGCGTGTACGCCAATGCGGCACCAGTTGCCTCGGGTCTGATCTATCGAAGCGGCAATAAAGCCCTGAATTCTCTTGCATCCCCCAACGCCCTGTTGACGTGGATTTTCCAGGACCAGCAGTCCAGCATCGCACGTAGTTTCGACGTTGGCGGAAAGACGTGGTTTATCGTCGCCACCACAGCGCAACCCGGTTTTATCAAGGATCATCTCGGGTCCTTGCTAGTGCTCATCGTGGGAAGTTTATTGAGTTTGTTTGGTGCTGCCTATGTGTATGCCGTCACCACGCGCTCGCGACGCATTTTGCAACTGGTGGATGTCCGTACCCGGCAAGCCCGGCTGGCAACTGAATTAATGAAAGAAGACAGTGTTGCGCGCAAACGTGCAGAATTAGCGTTGCAATTATGCGAGCGGGCGATTGAAGCCAGCGCCCACGCGATTATTATCATGAGTGCGACCCTGCGCGATCATCCTGTTGAGTATGTTAATCCAGCGTTTGAACGTATCACCGGTTACACCGCCGATGAGGTAATCGGACGCAATATTGCCGTACTACACGGTCCCGATACCGATCAGGCTGGCGTCATAGAAATTCGTACCGCCCTCAGAGAACAGCGCAGCGCCAACGCGATATTTCGGAGTTATCACAAAGATGGCGCGTTGTTTTGGAATGACGTCTACATCGCACCGGTCAAGGATGATGCTGATAACGTCACCCATTTTGTCATCGCCTTGTATGACATTACAGAAATGAAGCGCTACGAAGCTGAACTCGAACATCAAGCCCGCTACGACACCTTGACCGGGCTGGTTAATCGTAACGTGTTGCGTGATCGCCTGAGTCAGGCAATTGTGTACGGCGCGCGTTACAACCATCAGATATGGGTGTTATCGGTTGATCTGGATCGCTTTAAATTCGTCAACGACACGCTCGGCCACACCGCAGGTGATCAGGTATTAAAGAAGGTCGCCGCGCTGCTCAAATTATTTACGCACGAAGGCGATACCCTTGCACGCCTAGGGAGTGACGAGTTTGTCCTGATTCTGCCTGAGGGACGCCAACAAGGTGTGAGCGTCCAATTGATACGGCAGATCATGGAAGCGATAGAAATACCGCTGGAGATCGAAGGAAAAAACTTTTTCCTGACATGCAGTATCGGCGTAGCCGTCTATCCCGATGATGGCCAGGATGCGGAGTGTCTGCTCAAACATGCCGATATCGCCATGTGTCGCGCCAAAGAACTGGGTAACAATAACTATCAGTTCTACACCGCCGAAATGAACGAACGCGCGCTGGAAAGATTGCAAATTGAAAGCGACTTGCGCAGCGCCTTGATGCGTAATGAATTCGTCCTGCATTACCAGCCGCAACTTGATTTGCGCACCGGTCGTATCATAGGCATGGAAGCGCTGATCCGCTGGAACCATCCCACGCTAGGGGTCGTAGCGCCGGGGCGGTTTATTGATCTGGCAGAAGAAACGGGCCTCATTGTCCAGATCGGTGCCTGGGTATTGCGCACCGCTTGCGAAGACATCAAAGCGTTGCAGCTCAAGGGATTGGGCTATTTACGGGTCTCAGTTAATTTGTCGGTACGCCAGTTTTATCAGCATAATCTGGTGGAGTCGGTCGTCAAGGTATTAGAAGAAACCGGTCTTGCACCGCATTATCTGGAGTTCGAATTAACCGAAAGTCTGGTGATGACCGACGTACAATTGGCCGTCAGTATTCTGGAACATTTAAAAACGGTTGGTGTGCAATTGTCGATTGATGATTTCGGAACCGGCTATTCCAGTCTGGCGTATCTGAAGCGCTTTCCCATTGACGCCCTCAAGATCGATCAGTCTTTTGTGCGCGATATTACCCGCGATCAGGACGATGCCGCCATCGTTACCTCGATCATCTCACTGGCACATAATCTACGCTTGCAGGTGATTGCCGAGGGAGTCGAAACACGCGAACAATTAGCCTACTTACAGCGCCATCGGTGCGATGAAATGCAGGGTTATTATTTTAGTCCGGCAGTGCCTGTCGGCGAGATTGAGACGATGTTGCGTGAGGGTAAATCACTATCCTAAGGCTGTCGCCTTGCGTGCCAATCACAATTCACTTTTGGAGCGAACCATGACCACGACCAGAATCGAACGCGATACCTTCGGCAATATTGACGTCCCGACAGAGCGGCTGTGGGGCGCACAGACCCAACGCTCACTTGCGCATTTCCATATTTCTACCGAGCGCATGCCGACCGAATTCATCACCGCATTAGCAGCTGTCAAATATGCTTGCGCCCAAGTCAATCTGGACCTTGGAAAACTCCCCGCGCAGAAGGCTGAGGCCATCATGCAAGCGGCAGAAGAAGTCATCGGCGGCAAGCATCCGGACGAATTTCCACTCGCCATCTGGCAGACTGGTTCCGGCACTCAAAGCAACATGAACATGAACGAAGTGCTCGCCAATCGCGCCTCTGAATTAATCGGCGGTGAACGCGGCGAAGCACGGTTAATTCACCCCAACGACGCCGTTAATTTAAGCCAGTCGTCGAACGATATTTTCCCCACTGCAATGCATGTCGCAGCGGTAACGGGCATTAGCGTATCGTTACTACCAGCATTGCAGGCCTTGCGCGCGACCTTGCAAGAAAAATCGCTGGCGTTCGCCGACATCGTCAAAATTGGCCGCACCCATTTGCAAGACGCAACGCCGCTCACGCTAGGTCAGGAATTTTCAGGCTATGTTGCGCAGCTTGATTTTGCCGAGCGCATCATCGTCGCGTCCTTAGACGGCCTGTACGCACTTGCTGCTGGCGGCACAGCCGTTGGCACCGGGATGAATGCGCATCCCGAATTTGGCGCCCGCGTTGCCGCCGAATTGAGTAACTCTCTCGACCAGCCTTTTTGTACTGCAGAGAATAAATTCGCCGCGTTGGCCGGTCACGACGCCTTGGTCGCCGCCCACGGTGCATTAAAAACTCTGGCTGCGGCCCTGATGAAGATCGCCAACGATGTCCGTTGGATGGCCTCCGGACCGCGATCCGGCTTGGGTGAACTGAGTATTCCAGAAAACGAACCCGGCAGTTCGATCATGCCTGGCAAGGTCAACCCAACTCAATGCGAAGCGCTCACCATGCTCTGTTGCCAGGTATTCGGCAACGATGTCGCCATCAATTTCGGCGGCGCGTCTGGTAACTTCGAACTCAATGTATTTAAACCACTGATTGCACATAATTTTTTGCAAAGTGTCCGCTTGCTGGCCGACGGCATGTTGAGCTTTGATCATCACTGCGCACGCGGTATCGGTGCCAATGAAGATCGGATTGCCGATTTAATGGCGCGTTCTCTCATGCTGGTCACCGCACTGGCCCCGCATATCGGTTACGATAAGGCCGCGCAAATTGCCAAGCATGCGCATCACGATGGCAGCACATTAAAGCAGGCCGCCCTCGATCTTGGTTATGTTACCGAGCAAGAATTTGCAGAATGGGTACAGCCTTCTAAAATGACGGCTCCACATTAAAGAACTATGTTTCAACTCCTATTTTCCTATTCAAAATCGTGGATCGATGTTGCGTTTGTCCACGGTTTTTTTTCGTCTGTTTCTTCTGTTTTGTCTATTACGTATGACGACGCGCCCAGATAAGCCGGCATCATGCCGGGTCTCTCCTATTTTCGGCATTCTGTTCAGTCTGCTGTGCCTTCCGACAACTGCAGCTCTGGCAGCCTATAAGGTTGAGATTGACGCCCCGAGCGCTATCAGCGCATTGCTAAAAGAGCATCTGGATCTGGTGCGCTACAAGGATCGCGATGATCTCAGCGATGATCAACTCAAGTTCATGCTCGATACCGTGAACGATCAAGTCACACAACTCGTCTCCACCGAGGGGTATTTTTCACCGACCACCGAGATCACGGTCGAGCCGGGCGAGATCAAACTTATCCGTCTGAAAGTCGATGCGCATGAGCGCACTATCGTTTCCACCGTCAAGCTCGATATCACCGGACATGTGGTCACAGAAGTGCCGGAAAGAATCGGCCGTATTGAGCGCAACTGGCGTCTGCCCGTCGGTCAGCCATTTCGCCAGAGTGATTGGGATGCAGCGAAAGAACACAGTTTGGGTTTACTGCAATACAAAGGTTTTCCAGCGGCCAAAATTGTGCGCTCCGAGGCCCGGATTGAACCTGAGAATAATGATGCGCAATTGTCGGTCCAGTACGATAGCGGACCGTCCTTTACCCTCGGCCCGTTAGAAATTAGCGGTACTAAGCGCTATCCGCAAAGCATTATCGAGAACATTAATCCGCTCAATGTCGGTGAGAACTACGATCTTGATCGCTTACTGTATTTGCAGCGTCAAATTCAAAGCACCGGTTATTTCGGCAATGTGATCGTCGGTATCGATGACGATCCGGCGCATCCGACGTTAACCCCGGTGAAGGTGCAAGTGACTGAATTTCCAGCGCAACGGGTGCGTGCCGGTGTCGGCTATGCGACCGATACCGGCGCACAGGTGCAAGGAAACTATACAAATTTCAACGTATTTGGAAATGCCTGGGTGTTTGATAGCCAGGCTAAGCTTGAACAACAGCGTCAGTATGGATCGCTGCAACTCAATATGCCGCCGGACCAACGTGGCTTCGTCAACGGCATCAATACCTCGATCGATCGTACGACCCTGCAAGGGGTCGACTTGCGCAGTCAGCGCATAGGCTTAAAGCGTACACGCACGTTGGAGAACTACGATACGACACTGACGCTCGATTTTTATCGCGATTCTTTACAGCAAACCGACGGTGCAGTACTGCCAACCAATACGGTTGTTTTACCGGGCAAGCACCAAGCCGTCGTGCCCGGATTTAGCTGGACCCGGCGCGATGTCGACGATCAGATTTTCCCGACAGACGGTCATATATTTTCAGTTCAGACAGGCTTAGCCGTACAAGGGTTGCTGACCGACCAGAGCTTTTTCCGCGCGTATCTACGGTACAAGAAATTCATCCCCATAGCCAAACGCGACATCATGATTTTTCGTATAGAGGGTGGGGCGGTATTCACCAAGGGCGGCAGCGCAGAAGTGCCTGCGTCGCTGCTGTTCCGCGCCGGTGGCAACGAATCTGTGCGTGGGTATGGCTATCAAAGTATTGGTAACACGCAAAACGGTACTGTCTATCCAACTAAATATATGGTCACCGCTAGTGCCGAATATCAGCACTGGCTCAATCACACCTGGGGTGGGGCTGTGTTTTACGATATCGGCGCGGCCACCAATAACTGGTCCGACAAGGAAATCAAAGTCGGCACGGGCGTGGGTTTGCGCTACCGTAGCCCGGTTGGCCCGGTCAATGTTGACCTTGCTTACGGCGTGCAGGCCAAAAGCTTCCGGCCACATATTTCGCTCGGGATTGCTTTCTGAACGTCAGTTTTGACAAGTCCTGATAGTTACGCATTTTATTTATTTTTCACAAGAAGACATAGCGCATGACCAGAGCATCAACATCTGCAGAACCTGATCCAGACCAGCCTTCCAAAGGCCAGCGCAATGGCGGCTCGCATGTTCTCCGCAGAATAGTCGCATTATTTTTATCTCTGCTATTGATCGCCGTGTTGGCAACGGTCGCCTTGTTGGTCGGTGTGCGTTCCGAATCCGGCACACAGGCAATCTGGAAAGCCGCTATCGGTTTATCCCAGCACCATCTCAGCGGCCAGTTCGAAGGCGGCACGCTCAAAGATGGCATACGCCTGAAAAATGTCGTCTACCGCGACGCGACGCAGCAATTTTCTATCGATAAAATTGACGCCGACTGGCAACTGAGTTTCTCTCCGCTCAAGTTCAGCGTAGGCCATCTGCACGTCGGCACTGTGAACGCTAAGATGCAGCCCAAACCGTCCGAACCATTAACCCTGCCAACCAGCCTGCGACTGCCGCTGGCCTTGTCGCTGGAAAATATCACGCTCGATAAACTGGTCATCGAGCAAGGCGCGACGGTGACCGAATTGCGCAATCTGTCTCTGCACGGACAATCCGATCGCCTGCACCATACGCTGGTAGTCGAGCAGCTCGATACCCCATTCGGTAGTGCTAACGCCACGCTGCATGTACAGGGCGACGCGCCCTTCGTCATTAGCGGCGGTGCGCAATTGCAGGGCGCGTACGCGCAGGAAAAATATCAACTCGATCTCACTGTCGCCGGATCATTGTCGGCATTGAATCTCGACCTCCATGGCAGTGGCGATAAATTGCGCGCCACCGCCAACATCGCCGCCACCCCATTCGCGACGATCCCTTTTCAACGCATACAACTGCGCGCCAGCCACGTTAATCCAAAATTGTTCAGTGCCGCAGCGCCGCTCGCCGATCTGAGTATCGAGGCTGATCTGGCCCCGGTCACAGCATCGGTCACGACCAATGCCGATTTGAGCATGCTCGCAGTCAGCGGCCCGCTGCGCATCACCAATGCCATCCCGGGTGCCATCGATAAAGATCGCCTGCCGCTGATGTCTGCCTCTGCCAGGTTACGGCTGGACGCACACAATCAGCAGCTCTCTGAGGTGCAGATAAAGTTAGTCGATAAAGCCACCATCAACGGTGCCGGTGAATACCATAGCGATGGCAAACAAAAAAACACCGGCAAATTTAACTTCGAAGTTGCCGGTCTTGATTTACATGCCTTGCACGGCCAGTTACAAGCAACGCAGTTACGCGGACCTGTCGGCATTGTACTGGCACCGCAGACGCAAGCCATTACCTTGGCGCTTGCCGATCCGCATTATTCGGCCAAAGTCGACGCTCTGATCGACGCACAGAAAATCGATATCCGCCAGGCCCAGTTGCTTGCCGGGTCGGCGCATCTGGACGCGAGCGGAACGCTGGGGCGTGAGGGCGAAATGGCCTACACGGTCAAGGGAAAGTTGCGTGATTTCGATCCCGCTTTATGGATAAAAAACAGCGCATCGAAAAAAATTGTCACTAAAAATCACATCAATCTGGATCTGGATGCGGCAGGTAAGTTGACCCCGGCACTCCAGCTAAAGCTGAAATTCAATGTTCTCGACAGCGTCTATGATAATTTGCCGATGACCGGCAATGGCGCCATTAATCTGATCGGAAAACGGCTGCTGCCAAGTGATGCGCAATTGTCAGTGGCCGGAAACAACGCACAGTTAAACGGCAGTTTCGGCGCGAGTGGTGACCGTCTTAACGTCAAAATCGAGGCCGCACAATTACAGCGATTAGGCTTTGGTTTATCCGGCGCACTGTATCTGGACGGGCAAGTAACCGGCAGCATGCAACGGCCTGCCGTGAAGGCCAGTTACCGTGCAGAAAAATTACAATTCGGCGGGCATCAGATCGACAGTTTGTCCGGGCAAGCTGACATTGAGACCGACCTCAGCGCTAAGCTCAGCGCTGCTGCGAACCGGCTGCAACTGAGCATCGATGCGCAGGGTTATCGCGGACCGGACATCGTGCTCAAGACAATGAAGGCACATCTTTCGGGCACCTTTGGCAGTCACAGCCTGACGCTGGAAAGCGCCGGTACTGTGCGCGAAAAACCATTGGACCTGAGCGTCGCCGCACAAGGAAAACTGATCGACAGCGCGACCGGATACGGTTGGCAAGGGACCTTAAACACATTCAAAAATCAGGGCACTCCCCGCATCTCGCTTGATACGCCGCTCACGATTAGCGTGGCAGCCGATAAGCTCGTGTTAGGTGCTACGCGCCTGACGATTGCAGACGCCGTCCTGGAATTAAAAAGTTTAACGATCGACCACGGCAAAATACAATCGGCGGGTGCGATCAATACGCTGAAGATCGATACCGTACTCGATTTGATCCACGAATTTACCGGGAATGCACCACCGATTAAAACCGATTTGGTGCTCGACAGCCGTTGGGATGTCGGATTGACCGACCACGCTACCGGCTTTGTTGAGATCAATCGTCGTAGTGGCGATATTCGTTTGAATACAGGGCGCGGCGACACGGCGTTGAGCTTATCTGAACTACGCTTGCGGGCCGATTTTCAGGGAACCCAGGTCAAGCTCAATGCGGCATTGGCAGCCCAGCGGATCGGGACCGCCAATGCGCAAGTACAACTAGGATTGACGCGTGTAGGAAATAGTCTGACGCTCACAGATAACGCCTCATTGTCTGGCACCGTCAACGCCAGCGTACCGCAATTGAAAACCGTCGGCGGCCTGATCGGGCCGCAGGTTGCTTTGGATGGCAGTCTGACGATGGCATTAACGCTGGCGGGTACCTTGGGTCAGCCTGTGATGTCCGGTCCTGTCACCGGCGATAAACTCGCTGTGACCCTGTTTGATCAGGGCATAAAATTGCGTGACGGGGTGGCCCGGATCAATGTGGAAAAAAATGTCATCGCGTTGCAGCAGTTAGAGTTTCATGGCGGTGACGGTACATTGCGCGCCAGCGGACGCATCCAGCCAGGCAAATCCAATCCCGATTTAAGCGCAACGATCGTGGCTGATCGCTTGCAGCTTTTTGCCAGCCCGGATCGCCAATTAATGTTATCGGGGCAAGCCAAGGTCGCCAACGTGAATGCGCAGTTGCACATCGACGGCAAGTTCACGGTCGATAAGGCGCTGTTTGATTTACCCAAGAGCAGTGCGCCTGTGCTGGGCGACGATGTGGTCATCGTGCGGCGTGACACCAAGACGCGTGCTACGGCCCTGACTGACACAGAAAAAATGACCAGGACCGCAGAAAAACCCGCTGGCAGCCTGAGCCCGATCATGAATATCGACGTTGATTTCGGCAGCAATTTCCGCTTTCGCGGTAGCGGTGCCGATTTGCGTTTGGGTGGGACCATGACGGTGCATAGCGAACCCTTTTCACCATTGCGCGCCAGCGGCACGATCCGTGTGACTGACGGAACCTACGAAGTGTTTGGCCGCAAACTAGCGATTGAGCGCGGTCTGATTAACTTCAGGGGACCGATCAATAATCCGAACATTAATATTCTCGCCATGCGGCGCAATCAGGATGTTGAGGCCGGTGCAGAAATCAGTGGCTACGCATCGGCACCGAGGATAAAACTGGTGTCCGAGCCGAACGTTCCCGATGAAGAAAAGCTCTCCTGGCTGATGTTCGGCCACGGCAGCGACAGCAGCGCGCTTGGCCAGCGCCAGGCAGCAGGTCAGGCCTTAGCATTTTTGGGTAATTATGGCGGCAAAAAAATTGCGCAAGGCATCGGGCTCGATGAGTTCTCGATCGGATCAAGCGAATCTGGTTTGACAGATGAGCAGGTTGTCAATATCGGCAAAGCGATTACCGACAAAATCAATCTCGGCTATGAACAAAGTCTGACCGGAGCGGCCAGCGTATTGAAACTCACCTGGCAATTCTCGCGCCGTTGGTCAGCGGTCTTGCGCGGCGGCACGATCAATGGATTTGACGTACTGTTTACGCGCCGCTTCGATCAGTTTTTTAAAGATAAGACCGCTACCATTCCGGCCGAAAAAAAGGATGCGGAGGCACCATAAAATGACGCCACTCAAATACCTTCAAGCCTACCCGCAGGCATTGCAAGACCAGATCCGCCAGCTCATCTTAGAGAACCGTTTGGGCGACTATTTGCTCAAAAAGTATCCGGGCAAGCATGCGGTGCAAAATGACAAAGCCTTATACGCCTATACCCTTGGGCTCAAGCAGGCACATTTAAAAAATGCACCGAATATCGATAAAGTGCTCTACGACAGCCGACTTGATCTCACGCATAAAGCGCTGGGTTTGCATACCGCTATCTCACGCGTGCAGGGCGGCAAACTCAAGGCCAAAAAAGAAATTCGTGTCGCTGCTTTATTTAAAGAAGCCGCCCCGGAATTTTTGCAAATGATCGTCGTACACGAACTGGCGCATCTCAAAGAGCAAGATCACAACAAAGCGTTTTATAAACTTTGCGACTACATGTTGCCGGGCTATCACCAGCTTGAGTTCGATCTTCGGGTGTTTTTGACGTATCGGGAACTACTAAAAAATACGCCGGTAATGGCTGATAAAGGATCGCAGTGAACCAACAATTTTCTCTAGCCTGCGAGCGTAATCGCCAGCCAATCGCCATCGTTCTGGCGACGCAATTGACAACGCCGCAACGGGTACTCGAAATCGGTAGCGGCACAGGTCAGCACGCGGTGTATTTTGCGGCCCAATTTGCGCAAGTGATCTGGCAAACCAGTGATCTGCCGCAAAACCATCCGAGTATTTTGGCCTGGCAGCAGGAGGCAGGATTGTCAAATGCATTACCGCCACTCACGCTCGACATGGACGATGCGGCATGGTCGCACACGCTCACTGATCAGTACGATGCGGTGTACACGGCCAATACTTGCCACATCATGTCGTGGCCGCAAGTGCAAACCATGTTTGCTGGGGTGGGGCGTGTGTTGACGTCAGGCGGTCGCTTCTGGACCTATGGGCCGTTTAACGTCGATGGGCAATTCACTAGCGCTAGCAACGCGGCTTTTGATGCCAGCCTGAAAGAATATGCGGCGCATATGGGGATACGCGATATGGCCGAGTTAATCGTTTTAGCGGCAGCGAACGGTCTAACGTTACGGGCCGATCATCCCATGCCAGCGAACAACCGTTTGCTGGAATGGGAGCGGGTTTGATTGACTAGATTAACCGGATTAAGCGCGACGCCCTGTCATTTCTGCGCCAGCATCCGGGCGCAGCTTCATGGCAAACGGCAGCGTGCCCAGAGCGATGATGGCAATGGTTAAAAATGCCGGCCAGAAGTCGGCGCTGACGATGGTGGCATGGCCTTGCAGATGATTCGATAATTGCAGTGCGTAACCGCCGACTGTTACGCCCATGCCGATGGCGAGTTGCTGGGCCACGCTGGTTAAGCTGGTGGCCTGACTCATTTGTTGCGGATTGATATCGGCGTAGGCGATGGCGTTAATACTGGTGAATTGCATGGAGCGGATACAGCCGCCGATGAGCAACAAAGCGCCCGTGATGACATGGGGGGTATCGGCGGTGAGTGCGCAAAATGCCGCCATCGATGCCGCACCGAACAGGGTGTTATACATCAGCACGGTGCGAAAGCCAAAGCGTTTTAGCACCACCGTAGTAATGGTTTTAACAAACATTGCACCGATGGATGATGCGCAGGTGAGTAAGCCCGATTGAAACGGTGACATCCCGAATCCAAGCTGAAACAACAGCGGCAGCAAGAACGGCAAAGCACCGATCCCAATTCGAAACAGCGAGCCGCCATAAATATTCATGCGCAGCGTAGGAATCGACAGCAGACGCAGATTGAGCAGCGGATGCTCGCAATGAAACGCATGCCAGACATACGCCGCTAGCGAGAGCGTGCCAACGACCACGCAGATCAGGGAGACGTCACTATCGACCAGATGGCGACCAGCGCTGGCCAGACCAAACATCAGACAAGAGCAGCCGATGGCTGAGAGTAAAAAACCGATCCAGTCGAGCGGTACGGTTTGCTCTTCGCGCAGGTTTTGAATATATCGATTGGCAAGATAGATGCCGAAGATGCTGATGGGGATATTGATAAAAAATATCCAACGCCAATGAAAATACGTCGTGATAAAACCACCTAACGGTGGCCCGATAACCGGGCCGATCAGCGCTGGAATGGTCAGATAACTGAGCGCCTTGACCAGATCGGCTTTGGATACCGTGCGCAAAATAACCAGCCGCCCGACCGGGACCATCATCGCGCCGCCGATGCCCTGAAAAAATCGCGCGGCAACAAATTCGGTCAGCGTGTGCGACATCCCGCACAGAATCGAGCCGAACATGAACACGCCGATGGCGGTACGAAAAACTGTGCGCGCGCCAAAACGATCGGCCATCCAGCCGCTAATCGGAATGAACACCGCCAGACTCACCAGATACGAGGTCATCGCCAGTTTCAGCGCAATCGGACTTTCGCCCATATCGAGGGCCATGGCCGGTAATGATGTTGCAATCACAGTCGCATCCATGTTCTCCATGAAGAGCGCGCAGGCGACGATTAAGGGGGTAAGGAAAACGCGAGAGATTGCCATTAGTGTGATGAGCGGGGGTGAGCAGGTATGAGTACTTGGCCCGACTTTGGGAGCCGAATAGCCTGATTTAAAGCCGCCTAGTATAGCCCTTTGGCGTATCCTTCGTTGATCGGGTAGCATACTTGCCTGTCCCTGTTTTTGGATCATTTTGCGCATCCACAGCGCTCTTTTGGAACTGCGATTCTGCAATAAATATGACCGTAACCCTTCCATCCAGCTCCACCATGAATTCAGATTTTTTCGACGTAATACCAACGGAACCAGAGAGCGCAGCCGTCAACGTTACCAACGTTACGCATCCCGATCAGGGATGTTTTGCGCTACTCGACGACCGCAGCGCTGGGCAAACTGCCGCCGTTTCGCGTTTGTACACCGGCTATCAGCGCACCTTGCAATGTCATGATATCGGGCAATTTGCGTCATTGCTCGAGCAGATGCAGCAAGCGTTGCGAGAGGGTATGCAGGCGGTAACGCTATTGCGCTACGAGTTGGGCGCTGCGCTGCATGGGGTGCCAGCGGTTGCCGTTGATGCGCCGCTGGCAGAAGTATTGCTCTTCACGCACTGCCAGAAATTGACCATGACAGAGGTTGATTCCTGGTTGGAACAGCATGCTTGTGAAGAAGAACGTAAAGCGATGGCCGCCGGCTCCGCCTGCATCCCCGTTTCCGGCATCGCTAAGGTGCGACCCAATATCGATACGACAGAATTTAACGCCGCCATCGCCCGCATCCACGCCTATATCGAAGCTGGCGACACCTATCAGGTGAATTACACCTACCGCCTGCATTTCGATGTTTACGGCACGCCACTGGCCTTGTACCGACAATTACGCGAACGCCAGCCCGTGCCTTACGGTGCACTGATCGCCTTGCCGGACGGTCGCGCTGTATTGTCCTTATCGCCGGAATTGTTTGTACGCCATGCGCAAGGCGTGTTGACTGCGCGCCCGATGAAAGGCACCGCGCCCGCCAGTGGCGATCTGCTACAAAATCAGCAGACTGCGCTGGCGCTCGCTGCCGATCCCAAAAATCGTGCCGAAAATCTGATGATCGTTGACTTGCTGCGCAATGATCTGGGCCGCGTAGCACAGCCCGGATCGGTACATGTCCCCAAGCTGTTTGAAGTCAGTCGCTACAACACCGTGCTGCAAATGACCTCCACCGTGCAGGCGCAATTGCGCGACGATGTCAGTCTGACGGAATTGATGATCGCGCTGTATCCATGCGGCTCGATTACGGGTGCGCCCAAGCTGCGTACGATGCAGATCATTGCCGAACTAGAGGCGGCCCCACGGCATTTGTATACCGGTGCAATTGGCTGGTTCGATGCACCCACAGGCGAGCGCTGCATTGGCGACTTCTGTATGTCAGTGCCGATCCGTACCTTGCTGCTGGACACCGAAAGCAGCGACGGCGTACGACACGCAGAGATGGGCGTCGGCGCAGGCATCGTGCACGACAGCGTCGCCGCAGACGAATATGCAGAATGCGCCTTGAAAGCAACCTTTCTGACCGGTCTGCGCGCACCATTTTCTTTGTTTGAAACCATCTACGCCACGCGCCAAGACGGTTGCCGTCATCGCGATCTGCATCTGGCCAGATTGCAATCTTCGGCTACTTATTTTGGATGTGTGTTTGATGCGCCGCAATTACATGCCCGTCTCGACGCACACTGTGCGGGCTTGACCGATACCGGCGCTTACCGCTTGCGTTTGAGTTTGTCGGCCGATGGCACAATTTTGATCACGAGTGCGCTGTTGCTGGCGCTTACTCAGCCTGTGAAGGTCTTGCTTGCCAGCACACCTATGCAAGCTAACGATCTGTTTTTACGTCACAAAACCACCTGGCGCAGTCGCTACGATCAGGCTTGGAAATACGCTGAGCAGCAGGGCGCTTTTGATATGCTGTTTTTTAATCAGGACGGCGAGTTGACCGAGGGCGGGCGCAGCAACGTCTTTGTCAAACTAGCCGGGCGCTGGTACACGCCGCCGCTAGTCTGTGGTTTGCTGCCGGGCGTGATGCGCAATGTGATCCTCAATGATCCAGCTTGGGATGTCTCGGAGCGAAAACTCAGCCGGGAAGATCTGCAGGCTGCAGAGCAAGTCATGCTCTGCAATGCGCTGCGTGGCACGTTGGCGGCGGAAATTGTCTGGCAATCCCCGCCTCAATAAAACTGCTCCAGCATCGGAAACTGTTGCACCAACAGCGGTATCACGCGCGCCGAGGTCAGCGCCCCGACAATCCCGATCACCGAGATCGATACCATCGCCAGCGTCAAACGTACCGTCAGGCTGCGATTGCGGGCACGTAATATCAACGGCAGATTGATCAGCACGCTCGCCAATGAGGCGATGACTGCGCCGGTTGACACGACGTGCGCCGATATTGCATTGCTGGTGAGCAAACTAGCCGCTGCCGCCACTGCACTGGCGCTGGAGACTATCCCGCCGATCAGGCTGACCGCGTAAAAACCCAGTTCGCCAAAGCTGTTCTGGGTGATCACGCCTGCGATGTGCAATATCAAAAACAGCAAACCATATTTGAGCGCAGCGGTGATCGAAAACGGCAGCGGCAGTGTCACCGGCTCAGCCTGACTATCGTCGGTGGTGCGATGCGCATTGCGGTCCATAAAGAACCAGCCTGCGTTGACCAGCAGCATCAAAAAGAACGGCACAGCAGCGGTCAGCGCCGCTTCCCGGGCAAGAATAAATAGCAGGCAGGCATTGCGGATCGTCATCGCTGCCGTTGCCAGCAAAATGCCGCGATAGGCGGCGCTGACCGTCTCCGGATGGTGGTCTTTGGCGCGCGCCGCCATTTCGTTGACGGTCACGCTGCTGTTGACCAGTCCGCCCAAAAATCCAGCCAATGCGATGCCGCGGGTGCCGTAGATTTTCCACAGCACATAGTTGATAAAGCCAATACCGGCAATCAAAATCACCGTCACCCAGGCAGCGCGTGGCTCAATCAGATTCCACGGTCCGATAGTGCCCATCGGCAGCGCCGGATAAATCACAATCGCCAGAATCGCCAGCATCAAGGCCGAGCGCATTTCGGCCTCGGTCAGGCCAACGCTAAATCCTGCCAGCCGATCTTTCCAGGCCAGCAGTGCCGTGACGATCACCATCACCGACGCCGGTGTTGCAGTATGGCCTTTGCCGCACAAAATCCCGATCACGCAGGTAATGAGCATCGCTGCCGAGGTAGTGAGCTCGGTGCTCAGATGGGTACGTAACCGTTGCAGGTTTAAAAATACCGTCAAGCCGCCGGTCATGAATAAAATCAAATACGCATAACCATCGCCCAGAATGCCGCCCATGCCGCCCAGCAACGCGATCAGGCCAAAGGTCCGTAATCCGGCTTCTTTGCCGCGCCGCTCGCGCTCTAGCCCAATCAACAGACCCAACGCCAGCGCCAGACCGAGGCGGGTCAGGCTGATTAAGTAAGGCCATTTCACTTCTGGCAAAGACATGCCGATCTGAATCAATGGCTGTGCGGCGATGGTGAGGGTATGGGGATCGGTGATGGTCATGGCGGGCTATGTTATTGCTATGGGGGAAACTTTACACTGAACGTGGTTGTAGTGTGGGATTTTCTATGTGTCAACGCGTTGACACATAGATTTTT
Organism: Glaciimonas sp. GG7; assembly: GCF_052976905.1. NCBI lineage: Bacteria > Pseudomonadati > Pseudomonadota > Betaproteobacteria > Burkholderiales > Oxalobacteraceae > Glaciimonas > Glaciimonas sp. GG7. The sequence continues at coordinate 17,164 of NZ_JBRIIQ010000005.1, forward strand.
TTGTATATACTCGTATCTACATTTTAAGGAGTTACCATGAGTAAGACCGCAACCTTAACAGTGCAACAATGGGGTAATAGCCTGGCGGTGCGCATACCCGCAGCGCTTGCGCGAAAAGTCCACTTTGTAGTGGGGCAGCCAGTAGAAATTTCTACCGATGATTTCGGCGTTGTCGTGCATCGCAAAGGTTCGCCTAAGCTCACGCTAGAGCAAAAGCTCGCAGCATTTGATCCGACTATGCATGGCGGTGAAGCAATGGCCTCTGATCCCATAGGCGGGGAGGTATTTTGATGGCAGGCAAGGGCAAGGTATGGATTCCTGAACGACGCGATATTATCTGGATTGATTGCAGCCCCCAAGTCGGACGGGAGATGAAAGACGCTCACCCATTGCTGGTCTTGTCTCCAAGAGCATTCAACGACCGGACCCGGATTGTCATTGGATTGCCGATGACAACGGCTGAGTCCAACGAAACCAATCCATTTGCGGTGAAATTCGTTGGAGCCAGGGGTAAGGTCAGTTATGTCTTGGCACACCAGCCCAAAAGCTTTGATTGGCGCTTGGGAAACGCGAAACCGCATCCCTGGCAAAAGGTCTCTGAAGAAGTGTTGATTCTGGCAGGAGAAATGTTGAATCAAATTATTACTATTTCCGAATAATCATCGCGCCAGATGGAGATGCTTCAATACGTCGTCTTAGCCGCCTCCCGAATCGCCTGCTGCAAAATCTTCGCCCCCGGCGACAAAATATGATTGCGGCGCGTAATGATCCCAAAGCCATCCATCTTGCAGGGCAGTTCAATGGGCAGAATCGATAGCACATTGAGTTGCGCATAAAAGCGCGACACTTCAATCGGCATGACATGCAAAAAGTCAGTCTGTTGCAGCAAGCTGATGATGGCCAGCGCAGCGGTGGTGTCGATCACATTGGTGGGCGGCGGCAGGCCGTTTTTGTGAAACATCATATCGCTGCGATGGCGCAAAATACTGCCGCGTGGCGAGAGTATCCAGCCCGCACCGGCAATGTCTTTCAATTGCAAGTTGGAAGTATTGCGCAGCGGATGGTCAATCCGGGCCACTGCGCAGACCGGCTCATCGGCCAGTTCTTCATAGGCCAGATCATCGTTACCCTCCTGATCCAGAATCCGCCCCACCATAAAATCGAGGGAGCCGCGCTGCATGCGTTCGAGCAGGATATTGCTGCTCTCGATTTCAATGCCGATGCGTAGCATGGGCGAATGTTGCTTTACGCTGGCAATCGCCGCTGGAACCAGATTCATCCCCGGGGTAAGGATCGCCCCGACATCGACCTGACCGGATAATCCGGATTTAAGCGCCGTAATGTCGTTATGCGCCTGCGACAGGCTAGTGAGCGCCATGCGTGAATGGCGGATCATCGCCTCGCCATAAATAGTCGGACGCATCCCGCGCGGCAGGCGATCGAATAACTGCACGTCGAGCATGTCTTCCAGATCTTTCAACTGCTTGGAGGCGGCTGGCTGCGTCATGTTTAAGGCTTCGGCGGCCCGATGGATATTGCGCTCTTCATCCAATGCAATGAGCAGCAAAAGTTGACGTGTTTTGAGTCGCGCCTGTAGAAACCAGTTACTGTCGCTGTGTGACATACTCGCCCTCAATAATTGTTTGTTTGACCATTTTTGTTGATGATACGTTAAAAATGATACCAAATTCAGTATCAAAGTGGCATAAAAATTCATTAGAAAGATATCGCAGCACTCTTTACACTAGGGCTATACTTCCGGCCGCATTTTGCCCGCCCCCTCCATTCATCTCAAAGGATTCATCGCATGAATACAACTTTCGCCAACTATCCCAGCCTGACTGGCCGCTCGGTATTGATTAGCGGTGGCACCACCGGTATTGGCGCCGATATGGTGGCGCAATTTGTTGCACAGGGCGCTAAGGTCAGTTTTCTTGGTCGTAATCGTGAGGCGGCAGATGAGTTGATCGCTTTTTCAGTGGCGCAGGGACCGGGCCTGCATACGCCCCTCTTTTTGCCATGTGACGTCTGCGATATTGCGGCACTGCAAGCCGCAATTAGTGCCGCGCGTGCGCATTTCGGGCCGATTTCAGTGTTAGTCAATAACGCCGCAAATGATCATCGTCACAGCATTGCTGAAACCACAGTTGCCAGTTGGGATAACGGCATGGCGGTCAATTTGCGTCATCAATTTTTTGCCGCACAAGCGGTGATGGACGATATGCAATCACTGGGCGGCGGCTCGATCATCAATCTCGGATCGATCAGCTGGAAAAACAAAACCGGCGGCATGCCTGCCTACACCACCTCCAAAGCCGCGATTCAAGGTTTGACGCGTTCTTTGGCACGCGATTTGGGGCCGCTCAATATCCGTGTCAACACGCTGGTGCCGGGTTGGGTCATGACCGATAAGCAGGTCAAATTGTGGCTGGACGAAGCCGGTGAGCGTGAGATCGATCAGATGCAGTGCCTCAAAGCGCGTCTGGTGTCTGCCGATATTTCGCGCATGGCGATGTTTCTGGCAGCCGACGACAGCAAAATGTGTACCGCGCAAGATTTCATCGTCGATGGCGGCTGGGTTTGATCTGAGAAATGGACAAGCAAATGACAACCGCTGGCTTACTCATTGATGGTCAGCATTTACTCGGTGAAGGTGTGCTGTGGTGCGAGCGCACCGGACGTTTGCTGTGGACCGATATTCTGGCCTCGCGCTTATGGTGTCATACACCCGCTAAGGGGGATGTGGCGTCATTCACCCAAAGCTGGGCGATGCCCGAGATGCTGGCCACCTTTGCGCTGACCAACGATGATGATCGCCTGCTGTTAGGGCTGGCTTCGCAACTGGCGTGGTTCAATTTTTCCAGCGGTAAGATCACGACGATTGTGACGGTGGAGGCAGAGTTGGCGGTCACCCGCATCAATGACGGGCGCTGTGATCGTCAGGGCCGATTTGTGTTCGGTACCAAAACCGATGCGCCCGATCATGCGGCGACTTGCAGCTTCTATCGCCTCAATATCGATTTAACGCTGGAGCGCTTGCCGCTGGCCGCCGTGGCGATCAGCAACAGTATTTGCTTTAGCCCGGATGGCGCTACGATGTATTACTGCGACACGATTAGTAACACCATCCGCTGTTGCGACTATGCATCTTTAGATGGTGCTGCGTCGCTAGTGGCTTTTAGCAACGACCGTCTGTTCGCCGACATGCACGATCAGCCCGGCTCGCCCGATGGCTCCACCATCGACAGCGAAGGCTGCTTGTGGAACGCACAATGGGGCGGCTATCGCGTAGTGCGCTTTACGCCCGATGGCAGCGTAGACCGGATCATTGCGATCCCGGTCTCGCAACCGACTTGCGTGGCCTTTGGCGGCGCTGGTTTGTCTACTTTGTTTGTGACGACAGCGCGTGAGGATTTATCGATTGATGCGATATTGGCCGAGCCACATTCTGGTGGGGTCTTTAGTGTTGCGTCGGGTGATATACGGGGTTTGCCGGAAGGGCGGTTTCTTGGTTAGAGGGTGAGATTGATGATGCATGCATGGCCACATTTCATCATCAATTTTTAGGACTCACGCAAAATTGCCTCAGCGGCGTTGTGCTTTTTTCGATGATTTACTGAGTGCGCCTTTTCGGTTGCGGATCAGCCATGCGAAAGATAAAAGGCACACTTCCATCCGGTGCTACTAAGAGCATGTCTGCGGGCTTGTTGACCTTGATATCAGGGTAAGAGGACATGTCCTCAGCTTCGAGACACTGCGTATACGACAGCGCTGCTGTCCCTAATTCGTCATTGATGAGGCGAATATGTTGCTTAATAGTGATGGTCCCTTTACTACTTTCAGACAGTTGATTAAGCCCATTAATACTGATTGTTCTGAAGCAATCAAAATCACACTTTGGCATACTCAGATTAATTGTCTGATTTTTGAGATCAAGGCCAGCAAGTCCTTTCTCTGCGATTGTTTCCAGAAGAAAGTTTCGCGCGGCGACACTTGGGCTGACGTCATCTCTGTTGTCGGCAAGGCAAGCAGCATATTGTAATTTTTTTCGAATTCGCCTTTGTAATTGATTTTGACGATAGTCTGATGGAATGGCCCAAAGTCGACATTGATAGCGAAAGTTGTCTTGAGTTTTTTCATCATGTCTACACTTATTGGATCTGTTCCATTGACGTAGAAGAGCTCCGGTTTTGTGTTGCCTGTATAAAATTGATCGTTCCACGGCGCTGTAAAAGACGTTGTATTCACTAATAAAAGTGAGACTTCATCAAGTTCTGACGGAGCTAATTGAATGTCGTTGATGAGCCCGTCTGTTGCTTTACTGACCGTCTGTTTGACCATCTCAATGGTATTAGCGACGCTCCTCGGATTCTCAAAGTCACACGACTTGACATCCCCGATATCAGGCAGCAATTTAAGTACGTTAAGTTGATCTGCGGATAAAGGGTAATTCTGATCGTAGATCACTTGAGTTTGACTCTCGAATCTGACGTTGGGGTTGTTCCCATCCTCTGCGTGGAGATCTCTTAGGTAGGCACTATTTTCCTCAGGGACGGACGACATATCAATAGAAATCACCGATTAACGCAAAATCCGCCCAATATCCGCACTACGCAAAGAAATCTTATCGGCGTCCTGATACAACAATCCGATACGGCGTTGCAGCGGCCACCAACCGGACCATAGCGTTGTCTCGGCTGTGATATCGACACTCGCAATCAGCGCTTCATCGGCCCGCACTGACGCCGTAGCCTTTGCATTGAGCACCTGTTCGGCTTGCGTGAGTGACAGGCAAACATGCGTCGTCGCTTGTTCCAACAGCGCATTGACGGCAGGGCGTGGCAAGCTGCCCTGATGGCGTTTAAGCAGCAGACGCAGGGCTGCCACGTGTGCCATGACCAGATAATTCTGGACGATAAATTGATTCAATTCTTCTGCCGCCCGATGCTTGCTGGCCGGTTCATCTAGCATGCGCACCAGCGTGGAAACCAGATCGGCAATGTTGTCGAGAAAACGTTTGCGACAAACGCGATAAATAAAATCGTCAGGCGTTTTAGCTTGCAACATATTATTTGCCGCTTCCAGATAACGCTGGTTACTGCTGAGTACGCGGCGGATCAGTTGCGGCAAGGTGCGGTATTCCCAACTCGGTAATACAAAGCTGAAAGCGGTTGCGATGGCGGCACCGATAAGGGTGTCAAACAAACGCTCGCCGATAACGTGGCCGCTGCTCGGAATGACCAGATTGATTTGCAGCAGAATCTGCATACTCGCAGCAATCGCGGTGTAGCGATATTTGACGTAAATGAAAGCGGGTGCGGCCACGGTAGCTAAAAACAGAAAGCCCAGCAGCGCCACCGGTTCGTGGACGAAATGCAAAATCAGCGCGGTGGCGACGCAACCGATCAGCGTGCCGAGCAGACGATCGCCACGGCGTTGCTTGGTCTGGCTAAAACTGGGTTTGAGGATGATCGCAATCGTCAGCACGATCCAGTAGCCGTGCGAGGTGTAGGGCAAATGCTCAGCAATGAACAGCCCGACAGAAATCGCCATCGCCACCCGCAAGGCAAACCGAAACACCGGCGATTGCCAGCGTAGATTCGCAATCAGTACACCCAAATGATATTTTTGCTGGGTCAGGAACGGCGTCATATCGGCCCCTAACATTTCTGGTAATTCGCCCTGTGTCCCTTGGGTGGCGAGGTGTAGCTTGCCGATCATGTCGATGGTTTCGCGGATTTTGTTGTAAGTGCTGCGCAGTAGTGTGAGCGCTTCTTCCGGTATTTTTCCGTCCAGACAGTCTTGTTGCAACTGTTCCAGCTCAGCCTCGATGGCGCGCAGTTCTGCCTTGTAACTGACGGTCTGAAAAGAAGCGCGCTTGCGGGTGACAGAGTAGGCGATGGATTCGATATCCTTGGCGGCCTTATTAATGACGTCGCGGAAATAGGTCAGGATATCCGCATCGGCAAAATGGTCGCGTAGTTGAAGATAGTCGGTATGGGTTGACAGGATGTATTCGTAGAGGTCAAACATACCAAAATGGACCTGCACCAGAATCGCATTCTGCTCACTTTTAGGCCCACGCAAAATCAAATCGCGGGAAGCTTGCTGTTTTTCTGCAAGCACAATTTGTTGCCGTACTAGTCGATTAAATTGATCGCCCAGCTCGACGTGCATGTCATAAAAATCGCCCTTGATATCGATATAGCGCGCCAACTCGAACAGCGCCTCGGCCAGTATTTGTTGCTTAATCCGATTACGCAAAAACCATGACACCACCATCGAATACGTCAGATAGACCAAGCCGCCAGAGAGAAAAAATCCGGTATGTAGAAATGCGCCACCGATAGAGACGCTGTTGCCCATCGATAACGTCATCGCAAACAGGGCCGCAAACTGGAGCGGCATGGCTTTTTTGCCGTAGACCACCATCATGCAAGCCAAAAATGTCACCAGTACCAGCATCGTGCTCAACAACCATTGAAACGGCGCGCACAGACTAATGATGAGCGTGACGATAGAACAGAGGATCACGCTTGAGAGCATCTCATTGAACTTATGCCGCAAGGGGCTGGGCAAATCCATCAGGCTAGTCGACAGCGCGCCGATACAAATCGTCATCGCGGTTGGCAAATCGGTGAAAGGCAACGCCAGCAACGTCATCCCGACAACACCGGTTGCGATTCGCAAGCCTGTATAGAAATAGTGACTAAAGATAAACGTGCGCAGATCCAGTGCGTAATGCATAAAGTGGTTTCTATTGTTGGGTGTCGTTGGCTAACCGAATAGTGTGAGCAAGATTCACGAGAAAATATGATAGCCCGCAAAAGCTAACAGAGGCTTAACAAGTTTTCTATATAAAATTTTAAAAATGGCATCTGACTGCACAACCCCAACCATGACGCACGCACAACTCAAAGCTAAAGCGCTTGAGAATCCGGCTGTGAGAGCCAAGTATGAGCGACGCAACCGTGAAGAATTTGTCATCCTCGATGAAATGCTTGCCGCTCGTAAAGAGGCAAGCCTTATTCGGAGCGCGTAACGTAAGCATCGGTCTGTATTGCCGTAGCAATTATGCGTAAGCCCTAAGAATGCATAAAGCCGACTTCACCGTCGGCTTTATGCATTCTTACTACCCATATTTTAAGAACCATCGAGTATCAAATTCGTGTTAACCAGCCATCGGTTTTGAGCCTGATCGAACCCGATATCTGCATTTTCAAGCCGGTAGCGCTTGTTCATTATTTCCCTAAGATCACTCAGATATTGTTGATATGGCGCAGTAGTAGCATATTGAGCCAGGGATTGATCTCCTTGAGGTGGTTCCTCCAAAGCCTTTTCCTGTCTCATCAATTCTTCCAGCTTTGTCTGGATGTCGTTCGACTGTAACGATAATTCCCTGGCTTCTTTAAACGGAACTGGTGAATCAGCACCACGCGCTAAGAACTCAAAGACGACATCTGGATTTTTCTGGAGTGCATTGACGTCACGGACCACCTGTCTAATGATGCTCATCATTTGACCATATGGCATATTAGTCGGATTCAAACGATACGGAAGAGCAGGAATATCAAGGAGTTGTACTGTGTCAATTTCTTCCCATGCCTTCAGCATTTCCGTAATGTGGTCGACCTTTCTTTGTATTGAGTGCATAGCGTTAGCGAGCTTTTGACGCGTTTCGTCAAAGACCAGGCGTTTCACGGCAATATCGAGCATATCCTGTAATGATGCTTTTCCCTCCTTGATATCTGTGAGGATCTGGCGTGCCTGAGTGCGAAGTTCCAAATCCATAAATGTCATCACCGGACGATCCAGACATGTTCCCATCGCACTCACACCCAACGTCGAGATATACGGGACAAATGGTGCAGGATCGTTTTGGATGACTTTCAAGACCCCTTTCATGCGAGCAACGAGCGCAGCGTAGGCTCTATAGCTGATAGCACCCTCCGGAGCACCTTCATACAATTTTCCCAGTAAGGCACTTAACGATTCTGTCCATGGTGTATGAACAGGATCTTCGGTCCATTTGGTCCATGCTTCCATATCGATCCCGGTGCGTGCCGATTCCGGTAATGCGTTCACCCAGTCTTGAATGTTCTGGTCTAACCTGGCGGAATGATTAATATCGATTTGAATGTCAAGATTTTCGATAGCCGCGCCATTGTTAAGGAATTTTAGAATCCCTTGGCCAAAATCACATACGGCATTCGTCGTTGGATTTTTTGCCCCCAAGATCGGTACAAATGCCATGAAGCCCATTGATAAGGCTGATTGCTTACCTGTTGCGACCGTGTCCGCAAGACGATCTCCCCACAATGCTTTCGCAATCGTACTAGTGCCAATGTCTTCGGCTAGTTCGCCTGAACCGCATGTCTTGGAGATGAAGGCTGCGCCCATTAAAAGTGGCGTAACAACGGTATTGACTGGAAGGAGTATTGGAAATGCAATGACCGTAGCGAGGTTGCTAATTAATGTCGCCAGAAAGGGATGTCGTTGCGCAAATGATGGTGTCGCCGATGCTCTATTAATAATCGGTACAAATGCACTCGGAATGTGACTACTTTGCAGGACACGTACGGATACCTGGGAGACTTCAATCTGGATATGGTCTGACGGTCCGGGATTGTCATGGGCACCGACGCCGCTCCCATTATCTTCAAAGTCGTTTTGAGCGCGCAGTGTGGAAGGATCAGACTGGCTACGTCGAATACTGCCAGAAGTTGGTTCGATATCGCTGGGCCATGTACTTAAACACGCGTTTGTTGTGCTGTGAGAGTGAGCGGAAGAGATCGCCATAAAATGCCTTTCTTTACCTGAAATGTATCGGACTTACGCAAAATCGCCCCAGTGGGGTTACGCCCGCCTGGCCTTACTAAGTAAGGCTGCATAATTGTTTAGACCAGGTACCTCGACGCAGACAATGCCACTGCACGGCCAGGCGGGTGTAACGACCTATAAACGATTATGCAGACTTACTTATCGTAATGTCTTCGTCAGTCTGCCTTTGGGACAATTTTGCGTAAGTCCTAATTTAAAAGATATGTTTGTTTTTCTGCAGCACCGCTTCGCCGCGCGATAGCCCGCTATGGGCTTCTATCCAAAAAGTCTTTGCACTCCCGGCAAGCGCATGCAACAACCCGGAAAAATCCTCTGCCATCGCCTCCACAGGAAGATCCTGTTGTAACGTCAGCAGCACCGTATCTCGCACAGGATGGACGCTCAATAACACGCGCCCGCCCGCGCTCATCACAAAGTTATTCCACAACAAGCCTTGCCATAGTTTTTCGCGCGGCAATGTTGTCTCCATGCCGAGATCGATACGCACCTCGAAACGATCCGGTGCAGTTTTGCCATGCCGCAACAGCATGTCGACACCATCCACCGACAATGTGTCTGCGTCGTTGAGCAAGTACTCCCTCTCAGCCAAGCCGATGTGGTCGCAAAATGTCGCAACTAATATTTTCCAGTCGATAGCGTCAGGTCGCGCAGGAAGTGTGACGCGTTGCAGCGGTGTCAACGACTGGATGTCGGCGACCGGCCGTTGGGATGGTAATGCCGCCCAATAAGCGTCGGCACAGGCGACCAGACTGCGCAACCAGCCTGCAAGGGCGGCGCCAGTGGTGTGAGCATCAAACGGATATTGGGCGGTGAGAATGACGTGATTGTCGTCCGGCGTGAGGCTAAAGCCCAGAATGCCATAGCCCCCCCATTCAAAATTACTCACCAGCAGCCGATACCAGATCCATTCCCGCTGATCCTGATCTGCCATCCCCATGTCCAGACGTCCCTGAAGAATGCCGGGTGCCGCCATGGCGTCAACCTGCAAAAGCAAGTCGTGTCCACCGACGCGCAACAACCCTGTCTGGTGCAGGCGCGCCACATCCTGTACGCCTGAGTGTTCACACATCTGTACCAATAAGCGCTCATAGTCCGATTGCGTCATGACACTCCTTTTGATTATTCGTCCCTTTTTGTATCGTTTTGCGGCGCGCGATGTGTTTGCGTTCTGTCGGTATATGTACTCCTCCGTATGCATCAGAGCCTTTGCATCGGCCGCTATTTTGTGTACGTAGACTTCTCATTTGTGAGCCTATTTAAAATATTTCTGACGCTCTCTTCCTGATGAAATTCTCGCAACTGCAAAACAGTAGAGCGTCTTGACGTGCATCTCAACAAACCAGAATGCATATCGAGAAGGACAATCACGCATATTTCTCCCCATTTTTACACTTTGTTTACACCCCGCCACCGAGTCTTTACACCATTTTTAGAGCCTTCCCCGTAGCCTGTAACAGTTGAAATAACTTTAATGAGAGCAATGATGGACGCACTAATGGACGCACTCTATGTGGTCGCGATGTTGGTATTTTTTATACTGACATGGGCCTTGGCCGTGGGTTGTAAAAAGCTTGAGGAGCGCAAATGAACCCGTTTTATGTGCTCGGCGCGGTCGTCACCGTCGCGCTGCTGGTGTATTTGATATTGGCGTTGCTGAACGCGGAGGATTTCTGATGACTACGCAATCGTTCCTGCTGCTAGCGACATTTTTGATCGTCCTGCTGGCGCTGAGTTATCCGCTCGCCAAATGGATCGTGCATATCGCCGGGGATGATGCATTGCCCGGTCTGGGCTGGTTGTCGCGTGGCGAGCATGGCTTGTATCGCGTCGCCGGGATCACATCCAAAGACGAAATGGGCTGGAAAAGTTATGCGTTGGCACTGCTGATTTTTAATCTCCTCGGTGCCTTCGTCACCTATTTACTTCAGCGCGTACAAGTCTGGCTGCCGCTCAACCCGCAGCATTTTGCCAACGTCTCGCCCGACTCGTCCTTTAATACTGCGGTCAGTTTTATCAGCAATACCGACTGGCAAGGGTATAGCGGCGAGTCCACGATGAGCTATCTGACCCAGATGCTGGCGCTGGCGGTCCAGAACTTCTTTTCAGCCGCGACGGCGATTGCGGTGGCGTTTGCGTTGATACGCGGTTTTTCTCGTCATTCGTCGCAATCGGTGGGGAACTTCTGGCGCGATATGACGCGCTCCACGCTCTATTTATTGTTGCCGTTGGCGCTGATATTTTCAGTGTTCTTAATGGGGCAGGGCGCGATTCAAAATTTTGACGCGTATAAAGATGTGTCGCTAGTGCAATCGCTGACGTATCAACAGCCTAAAGTCGGCGCAGACGCTCAGCCGATCAAAGACGCCAGCGGCAATCCCGTGATGGAAACGCTGACCACGCCGACCCAAACATTACCGATGGGCCCGGTCGCGTCGCAAGAGGCGATCAAGATGATCGGCACTAACGGCGGCGGCTTCTTCAATGCCAATTCAGCGCACCCGTATGAAAATCCAACGCCGCTGGCCAACTTCATGCAGATGCTATCGATTTTCTTGATTCCGGCTGCGCTCTGTTTTGTGTTCGGACGCATGGTCGGTGACATTCGGCAAGGCTGGGCGATATTGGCGGCGATGACGCTGATCTTCATTATCGCGGCCGTCGTCGTAATGATTGCCGAACAGCAATCCCATCCCGGCCTCAGTGCATTGGGAGTCGATCAGGCCCAAAGCCTGTTGCAGTCCGGCGGCAATATGGAAGGCAAGGAAACCCGTTTCGGCATTAGCGCCTCCGCCTTGTTTGCGGCCATCACCACCGCGGCTTCATGCGGTGCAGTCAATGCCATGCACGATTCCTTTACCGCACTCGGCGGCATGGTGCCGCTGGCGTTGATGCAGATGGGCGAAGTGGTGTTTGGCGGAGTCGGCTCGGGTCTTTACGGGATGTTGGTGTTTGCCATCATGGCGGTGTTTATTGCCGGATTAATGATAGGCCGCACGCCGGAATATCTGGGCAAAAAAATCCAGGCGTTCGAGATGAAGATGACCGCGATTGCGATTCTGATCGTGCCTTTGCTGGTGTTGGGCGGCACCGCCATTGCGGTGATGGTCAGCGCAGGCGTGGCTGGTATTTTCAACCCCGGTGCGCATGGCTTCACCGAGATTCTGTATGCCTTTAGTTCCGCGGCCAACAATAACGGCAGCGCCTTCGGCGGTCTGTCAGCCAATACGCCGTTCTACAACATTGCACTGGCCATCACGATGTGGTTTGGGCGTTACGTGATCATCGTCGCCATTCTGGCCATTGCCGGTTCGCTCGCCGCCAAGAAAAAGCTGGAGCCGAACGCCGGCACCATGCCGACCCACGGTCCTTTGTTTGTCGTGCTGTTGATCTCCATCGTCTTGCTCGTTGGCGTGCTGAACTATGTACCAGCATTGGCGTTAGGACCGGTCGTTGAACATCTGCAAATGATTGGCGCACCGGTGCTGGCTCCGGTACTGGCTAACTAATAATAAGGATCATCATGTCTTCCAACACGCGTAAAAAATTGACGTTGTTTGATTCAGCGCTGCTGGGTCCGGCGATCATCGCTTCGTTCCAGAAACTGACACCGCGCACGCAGTTGCGCAACCCCGTCATGTTCGTCGTCTATGTCGGCAGTATTTTGACCACGCTGCTGTTTTTTCAAGCCTGGTTTGGCAAAGGTGAAGCCAGTCCTGCTTTCATTCTCGCCATTTCGGTCTGGCTCTGGTTCACCGTTCTGTTCGCTAACTTTGCCGAGGCGCTGGCAGAAGGCCGCAGCAAAGCGCAGGCCGAATCATTGCGTGCGCTCAAGCAAACGGTGACGGCCAAAAAGCTCGATCATCCAACTAAGCACGACGGACTGCTCAGTGAATTTACCCCGATCTCGGCGAGCGAATTGCGCAAGGGCGATGTCGTCCTGATCGTCGCCGGGGACGTGGTCCCCGTCGATGGTGAAGTCATCGAAGGTGTGGCCTCGGTCGACGAAAGCGCCATCACCGGCGAATCCGCGCCGGTGATTCGTGAATCCGGCGGCGATTTTTCAGCCGTCACAGGCGGCACGCGGGTCTTGTCCGACTGGTTGGTTGTACGTGTCTCGGTCAATCCCGGCGAGGCATTTCTGGACCGCATGATCGCCATGGTCGAGAATGCCAAGCGTCAAAAAACACCGAACGAAATTGCTCTGACGATTTTGTTAGTTGCGCTGACTATCGTATTTTTGCTGGTCACGGTCACGCTTTTGCCGTTCTCATTGTTTAGCGTCACGGCGGCCAAAGTCGGCGTGCCCATTACGATTACGGTCTTGATTGCATTGCTGGTCTGCCTGATTCCAACGACCATCGGCGGCTTGCTCTCCGCCATTGGCGTAGCCGGGATGAGCCGCATGATGCAAGCCAACGTGATCGCCACCTCAGGTCGTGCGGTGGAAGCCGCCGGTGACGTGGACGTCTTGCTGCTCGATAAAACCGGCACCATCACGCTCGGCAATCGGCAGGCCGCCACCTTTATTCCTGCGCCGGGTATCACTGAGCAGCAATTAGCCGATGTCGCTCAGCTAGCCTCGCTGGCCGACGAAACGCCGGAAGGCCGTAGCATCGTGGTCTTGGCTAAGCAGCGCTTCAATATCCGTGAACGTGAAATGCAAGCGCTGCACGCCGTGTTTATTCCTTTCACCGCGCAAACCAGAATGAGCGGCGTCGACATCGGCGAACGTATGATCCGCAAAGGGTCTTCCGAAGCATTGAAGCGCTATGTCGCCTTGCTCGGCCATCCCTTCCCTGAGCAAGTCTCGCGCAGCGTGGATGATGTTGCCCGACGCGGCAGCACGCCGTTAGTGGTGGTCGATAACGGCATTGTCATGGGCGTGGTCGAACTCAAAGATATCGTCAAAGGCGGCATCAAAGAACGCTTCGCCGAGTTGCGCCGCATGGGCATCAAAACCGTGATGATCACCGGCGACAATCGCCTGACCGCCGCCGCCATTGCCGCCGAAGCGGGTGTGGACGATTTTCTGGCAGAAGCCACGCCGGAAGACAAACTCAAACTGATCCGCTCCTATCAATCCGAAGGCCGCATGGTGGCGATGACCGGCGACGGTACTAACGACGCCCCGGCTCTCGCGCAAGCAGACGTTGCCGTAGCGATGAACAGCGGTACGCAAGCCGCTAAGGAGGCCGGCAACATGGTCGATCTGGATTCCAATCCGACCAAGTTGTTAGAGATCGTCGAGATCGGTAAACAGATGTTGATGACACGCGGCGCGTTGTCCACGTTCTCGATTGCCAACGATATCGCCAAGTATTTTGCGATCATCCCGGCCGCTTTTGTGACCACTTATCCGCAACTCGCCGCGCTCAATATCATGCATTTAGCGAGTCCGTCGTCGGCGATTATGTCGGCGGTGATTTTTAACGCGCTCATCATCATCGGGTTAATTCCGCTGGCGCTCAAAGGCGTGAAATATCGTGCGATTGGTGCGGCTGCATTGCTGCGTCAGAATTTGTTGGTCTATGGGTTGGGCGGGATTATCGCGCCCTTCATCGGGATCAAGTTGATCGATATGTTGTTAGCAGCATTTCATTTGGTTTAGGAGATTGAACATGAAGATGGCATCTGGTGTGACCTCTACTCCCATGCTGCGTCCGGCTCTGGTGTTGTTTGCCGGGTTGACGTTGGTGTGTGGGATTCTGTATCCGGTGCTTGTTACCGGGATTGGCAAGATCGCTTTTGCTGATCAGGCGGGGGGGAGTTTGATCGTTCTCAACGGTAAGGCGGTTGGTTCGCGGTTGATTGGGCAGGAGTTTTCGGCACCGCAATATTTTTGGGGACGAATATCGGCTACCAGTCCTATGCCTTATAACGGGACCGCGTCTGGTGGTTCTAATTTTGGGCCGAGTAATCCGGCTTTGATGGATGCGGTTAAGGGGCGGATTGCTGCTTTGAAAGCTGCTGATCCTGGGAATGTGGAGCCGATTCCTGTGGATTTGGTGACTGCTTCTGGTAGTGGGTTGGATCCGGAGATTAGTCTGGCGGCGGCTTATTATCAGGCTGGGCGGGTGGCGCGGGAACGACAGCTTAGTGTGGAGGTTGTGCGGGGGATGATTGAGAGTCGGCAGTTGACAAGGGTTTTGGGGGTGTTTGGGGAGCCTCGGGTGAATGTGTTGGAGCTTAATTTGGCGTTGGATAAGAAGGGTTAGATTGGGGGCTGCGGTCGTCGGTATTGAATACGTTTTCTACTCCGTGGAGGCTAGCCGGGGGCGGCCCGGCAGCCGGTCACTTTTTCTTGCTTCGCCAAGAAAAAGTAACCAAAAAGAAGGCGACCGCAAATGCCGCTGCCCTCCGGGTCCCCAAATTTTCCTGCCGCCAGACGGATCAGGCTGATGACATGTTTGAGCGCAGCGAGTTGGTCATCAGACCCGGCTGGCGGTAGGAAAATTTGGGAACCGCGAAGCGGCGGCGGTACCTGCGGTCGCCTTTTCTTTGGTTACTTTCTTTTGGCGAAGCAAAAGAAAGTGACCGGCTGTCGGGCCGCCCCCGACCAGCAACAACGGAGCACAAACCGCATCAAATAACAACGACCGAATCCAAATTTACCCCCTACAATTAACCACCCAACCGCCCACCCCACAGACATCAAAAAAATGTCCTCAAACTACCCAAACAACAACAACGACCACCGCCCCGACCCAGACGCGCTACTAGCCCGTATGCAAACCGAGCAAAATCTGGCAAGCCGTGGAAAGCTAAGGATTTATTTCGGCGCCTCAGCAGGCGTAGGCAAAACCTACGCAATGCTGTTGGCCGCCCACAAACTCCAAACCGAAGGGAGAGAAGTGTTGGCTGGCGTCATCGAAAGCCACGGCAGAGTCGACACCGCAGCATTACTCACAGGGCTAACAGTCCTGCCACTAAAACAACTCATCTATCGCGATAAAAAACTCCCCGAGTTCGATCTCGACGCAGCACTCGAACGCAAACCGTCGTTGATACTCGTCGACGAACTAGCCCACTCCAACGCCCCCGGCTCGCGTCACCCCAAGCGCTGGCAGGATGTAGAGGAGTTATTAAGCGCCGGTATCGATGTATTTACCACCCTCAACGTCCAGCATCTGGAGAGCCTCAACGACGTCGTCGGCGGCATCACCGGTATCCGCGTCGCTGAAACCTTGCCCGACACTGTTTTCGACGCTGCCGACGAAGTGGTTCAGGTCGATGTCCCCGCCGATGAATTACTCGCCCGCTTGCGGCTAGGCAAGGTCTACCAGCTACCGCAAGCCGAACGTGCATCACAGAATTTTTTCCGCAAAGGCAACCTGATTGCCTTGCGTGAGTTGGCCTTGCGTCGTACCGCAGACCGGCTGCAAGGCGATGTCCAGGCATACCGGATCGAAAAATCGATCGGCACAGTCTGGCAAACTGACGCCGCATTGCTGGCCTGCGTCGGCCCGACCATTAATGCCGAACACGTCATCCGCAGCACGGCCCGGCTGGCGACGCAATTGAATGCAGAATGGCGGGCGGTGTATGTCGAGACGCCGCGTTTGCAACGCTTGTCATCGGCGCGGCGCGAGGCGATTTTGGAGACGCTGAAACTGGCTCAGAATCTGGGCGCGACCACGGCCGTGCTGTCCGGGGCCGATGTCGCCACAGTGATTGCGGACTATGCACGCAGCAACAATATTTCAAAAATAATTGTCGGGCGCAGTCAGCACTATGGCAAATGGAAGTGGCAATGGCGTTGGCAGGCGTTGTGGCCGTGGCAAAATAATTTTGCGGCCAAACTTGCGGCGCAAGCTAAGGATATCGATCTTATCGAGATCGGCCAGCCGTCGATTCGGGCAGTGGATAAGTCTGGCGCTGCGTCTTCAAGCGGACGTTATTTGCCAACGCCGAAACAGCTATTCGGTAGTTCACGGATATGGGGTTATGTGTGGGCGGTTGCGGTCACTGTTTTGGTGACGTTGTTGGCGACGCCGATATTGCCGTACTTCGATCTGGCCAATATTGTGATGTTGTATTTGCTCGCTGAGGTGTTGATTGCTGTGCGCTTCGGGCGTGGACCGGCGATCACGATTGCGCTGTTGAGTATTGCTGCATTCGATTTCTTTTTTGTGCCGCCGCGGTTCTCATTTGCGATTAGCGATTTTCAGTATTTGCTGACGTTTGCGGTGATGTTGGCAGTCGGCTTGATCATTACGCATCTGACGACCGGCTTGCGTTATCAGGCACGGGTTGCCTCTTACCGCGAGGCGCGTTCACGGGCTTTGTTTGAATTTTCACGCGAACTCTCCGGAGCCTTGCAGACCGAGCAAATTTTTGAGACTAGCCGTAAATTTTTGCAACGCACATTTAATGCGCAGACGCTGCTGTTGGTGCCGGATATGGCGGGGCGATTGCAGGTGGCGGGCGCCGGGAATGGCGTGGATAAAGATCATCAAACGCTGGACCTTGGGATTGCGCAATGGGCGTTTGATAATGCGAAGAACGCGGGAATAGGGACCGATACTTTACCGGCCAGTAATTATCTGTATTTGCCGTTGATCGCGCCCATGCGTACGCGTGGTGTGCTGGCAATTTTGCCGCATAGTCGCCGCTGGATATTGATTCCTGAGCAGCAACAGCAGCTCTACACTTTTGGGGCGTTAGCCGCCATTGCGCTTGAGCGTGTGCATTACGTCGAGGTCGCGCAAGATGCGTTGATCACGATGGAGTCGGAGCGTTTGCGCAATGCATTATTGTCAGCGCTGTCGCATGATTTGCGCACCCCTTTGACAGCCTTGATCGGCTTGTCGGAGTCGTTGGTATTGTCTAAGCCGCCGTTGCTAAACGCACAGCAAGCGCTGGCGGTCGCGCTGCATGAGGAAACCTTGCGCATGAGCGCGTTGGTGATCAATTTGCTCGACATGGCGCGCATACAAAGTGGCGAAGTGAAACTGAATTTACAATGGCAGCCGTTCGAAGAAGTCGTCGGCAGTGCTTTGCGCGCAAGTGGCTCCGCATTGGCCGGGCATAGCGTAGAAACGCATGTTGCGCATAGCTTGCCGCTAGTGCGTTTCGACGCGCTGTTGATTGAGCGCGTGTTGTGTAATTTGCTGGAGAATGCGGCCAAATATGCACCGCCGTCTGGATCGCCATTAGCGTCTGTGATTCGGTTATCTGCGGTAGTGACCGGACAGTTTTTGTCGGTCACGGTCTCCGATCATGGCCCGGGTTTGCCGCGGGGGATGGAGGAGACCATCTTCGATAAATTTACCCGTGGCGAGCGCGAATCAGCCAAGCCCGGCGTCGGCCTGGGATTGGCAATTTGCCGGGCGATAGTCGAAGCCCACGGCGGTACTATTGGTGCCAAATGCTGTGTCAATGGGAGTCAAAGTGGCGGCGAAAATGGCGGCGCTGAATTCACTTTCACGATTCCGTTAGGTGTGCCGCCAAGCATGCCTGAGCCAGAAGACGACGTCAGTTCATCTTTATAAAGTACCCATCATGAGTCAACTACAACCGATCGCGATTCTGGTCGAAGATGAGCCGCAAATCCGACGCTTTGTCCGTGCCGCGCTAGAAGATGAAGGCTGGCAAATCCATGAAGCCGACTGCATGCACCGAGGATTAATCGATACCGGCACACGCAAGCCGAATTTGATTATTCTCGATCTTGGCTTGCCAGACGGCGACGGTATCGACTTTATCCTCGATGTCAGAAAATGGTCCAAAGTCCCGATCATCGTCTTGTCCGCACGGGTGAGTGAAACAGACAAAATCAAGGCTCTCGATGCCGGAGCCGACGATTATTTGAGCAAGCCCTTCGGCGTAGGAGAATTGTTAGCGCGTGTCCGAGCAACCTTACGCCGCCAGCATCAACCATTGGCAGACGCCGATGGCCTGATTCGTTTTGGCGACGTGACGCTCGATCAGCAAGCCCGGTTAGTGACCAAAGCACAGCAACCGATTCATCTGACGCCGACAGAATATCGCTTGCTAACAGTGTTGGTAGCCAACGCCGGACGGGTTGTCACGAATCCGCAATTGCTGCGCGAAGTATGGGGACCGTCACATTCTGAGAGCGGCCATTATCTGCGGATTTACATGGGCCACTTGCGCCAAAAGCTGGAGGACGATCCCGCGCAGCCGCAATATTTGTTGACGGAAACGGCGGTGGGGTATCGGATTATGTTGTCGGCGTAAGAGGTTGCCGAGCGGATTTTCTGGTTTTGTAGTTGTAGTTGTTTTTGAATTTGCAGGCGCAGCCACAGTTGCCGTTGCTTTTGACGTTGTAGTTGTTTTTGACCTTGCAGGCGCAGCCACCTTTGACGTTGTTTTTGACCTTGCAGGCGCAGCCACAGTTGACGTTGCTTTTGAAGTTGCCGTTGAAGTTGCTTTTGAAGTCAGTACTGTCCGGTTAAAAGTCGAATAAATTCAATTGGTTAGCGTCAATCGGTGTTTCGATTTGCGATGAATCTCGCTGCAAGGCGCATGAGAGCTGTGTTTTTTCGAAAACTGAGACAGAAAGAATCTGTAGCAATGTATATAAAGAGGCATTGAGTTGAAGCTCCTTCTTGACGATGGCAATAAGTACGTAAGTGGAGACGGCGCACCAGATTTGTGTCTTCACGGCGTTCTCGCTGATACCGAGAAATTTTTTGATACGCAGATGCTGCTTAATCCATTTAAAGAACAATTCGACTTGCCAGCGACTCTTGTAAAGAGCTGCAATCGTCAGCGGTGGGAGAGTCGTGTTGTTAGTCAGGAATATGAGTGTCTTGCCGGACTCCGGATCCTTGAAACGAATACGACGCACATGCTCTGGATAATCCTTGGATGCGTAATGCCCGTTGAAAGCGATGGTCTGATCGCAAATCACACCGGATGCTCTGTCTGTGCGTGCAGAGTAGACGCGCCTGGCATCCAAATTCGATTTGGCCCTGGTGACAAAAAATGCGCCAGCTTGATGCAGTCTGTACATTCTGGCGAAATCGATATAACCACGATCCATCACATAGAAAGCACCGGCTTCGAGAGGTATGAAGCTGAGTACGTGGGAGTCGGCCATCTTGCCGTCGCTGATATGGATGAAGGCAGGAATAGCGCCACGCAAATCGAGCAGCGTGTGCATCTTGACGGCAGCCTTGGCGGAGCGAAATGGTGCCCAATTGAACAAGCTCAAACACAAATCGATTGTTGTCGAGTCCAGCGCATAAACCGTATTGGTCAAATCCAATCCCACATCGCAGTCGCGATAGAGCTTGCGAGCACGGCGAATAAGCAAGGCGGCCAGATCGGCCCACATACGCCAATCGCGCGACTCGTTGGCATCGGCCAATGTAGAGCGATGCACCGCATGACGCAGCCCCATCGCATAAAGTTTGGAAGCGTTCGCACCCAACGTCACCTCTATGTCGCGCAGACTTTCGCGCCAAGTCAGTTGCGCAAAGGCCATCACCCGAAATTGCTCTGCGCAAGTCATGCGACGTACACCAGAGTTGCCAGAATAACGTTCTACGATGCGCGCAAAACTCGTCCAAGGTATAAATTCCATGATCTGTGCAAATAGCGTCTTGCCGATATTCATAGCTCATCCTCCAAAGTAACGACCTCGGAAAATGATACAAAAATGAGAAATCAAGTTTCAAATCGGCACCAAATAAAATCAGCCGCTAGCCCATGCCAGTATTGGTTCTCGCATGATTCAAAGCGGATTTAACCGGACACTACTGTTTTGAAGTGGCAGTTGACCTACCCCGTCATGTAACGACGCCACATTTTTCAGCCGCCAGACGGATCAGGCTGATGACATGTTTGAGCCGAAGGCGAGTTGGTCATCAGACCCGGCTGGCGGCTGAAAAATGTGGGAACCGCGAAGCGGCGGCGGTACCTGCGGTCGCCTTTTCTTTGGTTACTTTCTTTTGGCGAAGCAAAAGAAAGTGACCGGCTGTCGGGCCGCCCCCGACAAGCATCCACGGAGCACAAACCGTTTTAATTACCAACGAACGAAAAAGCCCCCACCGAGCACAAACCACATCTACCCAACAATCTCTACCTTACCCGTAGCCAGGTTATAAACCCCACCCACAATCCGCACCTTCTTCTCAGCAACCAGCTTACTAAGAATCGGCGCTGCAACCTTCAGTTTCTCCACATTCAACATCACATTCTGTTTAATAGCATTATCCGATTGATTCCCCTTCATATGCGCCACCGCTCGCACCGCCGGCGCAATAGCCGTAGTCAAAGTCTGAATATGCCCTGGAAACTGCTGATGTTTTTCAACCGCAGCAATAGTCGCCCCAACCGCCCCACAGTGCTGATGCCCAAGCACCATAATCAAAGGTACCTTTAACACAGCCGCCCCATATTCCAGACTAGCCAACACATCGGAGGTCACGTAATTGCCAGCCACCCGGGTGACAAAAAGATCCCCGCGCTGCTCATCAAAACATTGCTCCGGTACGACTCTGGCATCGGCACAGCTCAAAATGCTGGCGTAAGGATTTTGTCCGCCGACCAACGCCGCGCGATCTTTGGAAAATTCAAACGGTTGTGATTTGCCTGACATATAACGCTGATTGCCTTTGAGCAGACGTTCGAGCGCGGCGTCTGGACTGAGGATGTTTTGGGCTTTCGGCGGTGTTTTTTCTTTTGGCGGATTATCTGCTGCGAATGCCGTCTGTGTCGCCATCCCGGCGACGCCTAACGTTAATGCGGACAGAGAAATATGTTTTAGAAAGGCACGTTTGCTTGTACTTTTTTCGAGGTGTTGAGATTGTTGGTTGCAGCAGTTGAGCATGGAGATTTTCCTTTAAAGGGCCTTTCGGCAATCGGCAAAGGGATAAATTCCCGGTCGGAAAGAAAAAAGACTTTCCTCGGCTACTACCGGCAGAATTCTTCTCCTTTATCAGAGAATTCCAGGTTGATTGGTTAAAATAGCGCTTTTAATCCTTACTAAGACAAACACCATGGCCGCTATGACGCAGGATGAAATGAAGCAAGCTGTTGCTCGTGAAGCAATTAAGTATGTGGTGGAGCGCGATATTGTCGGTGTCGGCACCGGTTCAACCGCTAATTTTTTCATCGATGAGCTCGCTAAAATCAAGCATTTGATCAAGGGCGCGGTAGCGTCTTCAGAGGCGACAGCGGCGCGTTTGCGCAGCCATGACATTGAAGTGTTTGATTTGAATCAGGTCTTGTCGATGCCGGTGTATATCGATGGTGCCGATGAGGTCAATGCACAGGGAGCGATGATCAAGGGCGGCGGTGCTGCGCTCACGCGGGAAAAGATTGTGGCGTCGGTGGCGGAGAAATTTATTTGTATCGCCGATGGTTCAAAGCTGGTCAATGTACTGGGTAAATTTCCGTTGCCAGTGGAGGTGATTCCGATGGCGCAGGCAGTTGTTGCGCGCAAGCTGGCGCGATTGGGTGGCGAGCCGCGGCTGCGGTTTAAGGATGGGATTCCGCTGATTACGGATAACGGTTGCGTGATCATCGATATGCACGGATTAAAAATCGTCGATCCGATTGCACTGGAAGCGCAGATCAATCAAATTACCGGCGTGGTGTCGGTTGGCTTGTTTGCAAAGCAAGGCGCGAATGTGTGTTTGTTGGGTACGCCGGATGGGGTTAAAACACTGACGTTTTAAGATTGCAAGGTGACAAAAAAACCTGCGACTGACTGAATCAGTGGCAGGTTTTTTTTACGTTTAAAAAAGACGATCAGTTATAAATCGGCAGTGCCAAAAACAGTTTAATCACGATGGCATTGGCGATGTCGATAAAGAAGGCGCTGACCATGGGGACGACTAAAAAAGCTAAGGGCGACGGACCGAAGCGATCGGTCACCGCTTGCATATTGGCAATCGCGGTCGGGGTGGCACCCAGGCCGAAGCCGCAATGTCCGGCGGCTAATACCGCTGCGTCGTAGTTTGATCCCATCACCCGGAAGGTGACGAAAATGGCATACGCGGCCATTGCGATTGCTTGCACCGCCAAAATCGCCAGCACCGGCAGGGCTAATGAGGCCAGATCCCACAGTCGCAAACTCATCAACGCCATCGCCAGGAATAAGGACAGGCTGACATTGCCGATGACCAGAATGGCGCGTTCGAATATTTTGTATCCGAACACTAACGACAGACCGTTGCTGAGCACGACGCCGACAAACAAGACGGTGACAAAGGTTGGTAATTCAAACGCCGTGCCGCTAAGCAAGTTGGAGATCATGGTGCCCACTGACAGGCACACGGCGATCAATGCCAGCGCCTTATAAACGATTGCGGTGTAATCAACTGGACAGCCTTGGGTTGCTCGAAAGTCAGTGGGGCTGCTTTGTCGCCGTCCTTGGCATTGGCATCCGGTAACTTGACTTTGCGCACCAGAAAACCGGCTACAGGACCACCGATCAAGCCGCCTAAAATCAAACCAAACGTCGCGCACGCTATAGCGATTTCGGTGGCGGCGGCTAAGCCATGCTTTTCTGTAAATACCCGTCCCCACGCCGCGCCTGTGCCATGACCGCCGGAGAGGGAAATGGATGATCCCAGCAAGCCTATCAAGGGATCAATCCCCATTAATTTGGCCATGACAATACCAATGGCATCTTGCAGCAGTAAAAAGCCCAGGACGACGCCTAAAAATATGGCCAGCGTGCGGCCACCAGCTTTGAGACTGGCAAGGTTGGCGTTTAAGCCGATGGTGGCAAAGAACGCCAGCATTAAGGGGCCTTGCAGGGTGTTGTCGAATTGAATCTGCACATTGGAAAAACTGCGTAGCGCCAGCAGTATCAAGGCAACCAATAAACCACCGACGACCGGTTCGGGAATGCTGTAGGCCTTTAGTGCTGAGGAAGAGGAGACAATTTTGCGTCCCAGCAGTAATACTAACGATGCTGCAACTAATGTTTCCAAGGTATCTAAAATCAACATCAGGTTTTCTTTCTTAATGGAAATTTATTTCAAAATACGTTCTGCATATTGAATACACCCTTTTTAGCGCTCGGCTATAAAGGGATGTTGTGCCATAGCAACTCTCTAAAATTGCGAGTCCGGATTCTAGCCGTATGGATGCTTGTGGTTGCTGTTTCATGCACAAAAAACAATCAAATAAGCCGATTTATGAGCAAGGCTTGAATACGTGAATATACGAAGTGGTTTGGCGACCGTAGCACTCTTTCCGTGTTACGTTAATGCAACAATAGACAATATCGCAATAGGGATTTTAGAGAGAATCCTTTACATGATTTTGCTTTTCACACTTGAAAAAAATGCCACTAAAGCGGCATTTTTGGTAAAAATTAGGTTATCGGCTTAAAGCTTCGTGCTTAAGGCTTATTCTCGACCGAATTATTTACTTTGGTTTCATCGCGTGCAATGACAACGCTTAGCTTTGCCGGATCGATCCGGTTACGAAACGCGGTGTTGACCTGATCGAGCGTCAATGCATTGATGTTGTCTTCTTGTTGTTTACTCCATGCCAAAGTGCGATCTAAATCCAGTAGCCATACCCAGCCGGCGCTGAGGGTGTCGTCTTGCGCCCGCGACTGAAGACCTTCTTGTGCTATGGCTGACTTGGCGCGTGTCAGTTCTTCCATGGTGAAGCCATCTTTACGCACGCGTGCCAATTCCTCCCGAATGCCCAGATCGACTTTCGCCAGATTTTGTGGCGCGGCGATGGCGTGAATACTGAAGCTGGCAGCATGACTGATCGCGCCGATATGGAGTTCAGAACCGACACTGTAGGACAGGCCATCTTTTTGACGGATCCGATCAACTAGTCGTGATTTCAGACTGCCGCCACCGAAGAGATAGTTGGCAACCGTCAGGGCCGCATAGTCGGGGGCGTCATCGCGCATGTCCAGATTCAGACGGGCAATATAGACGCCATTTTCTTTATCCGGTGTATTGATGACTTCGTTGATGGTGCTGACGTCAAAATTTTTGTGCAGGATGCGCTCATAGGGAACGCTACTTTTCCAGTCGCCAAATTCTGTCTTTAGCACAGTAGTGGCAGCGACCGGATCAAAATCACCAACAATGGCTATTTCGCCTTGCGATGCACCATAAAACGCCTTGTGGAAAGCGATGGTCTCAGCTAGCGTGACGGCCTTGAGACTGGCTATTTGTTGATCGATGTCTTGCGTTGAGAACCAGTGCCCTTGTGGGTAAAGGTTGAAATGCTGCGCCATCGCTTGCGTGGCAAGGGTGCCGGGATCGTTGCGTGTGGCTTCGAACTGGACTAACGTTTCTTTGCGCAGAAGTTCAAATTCAACGGGATCAAAACGTGGATGCTTAAATGTGCTGGCGATGAGTTTCAGTGCGTCCGGCAGATTGCTGCGCGTAGTCTGAAAGTTATGCAGATTGCCGCTGAGTTTGAGTGCGGAAAAGGCATCGGCCAGTTGTTGGCGATTGAGCGTTGTCGTGCCACGACTGAGCATTTCATCGGCCATATATGACGCCATTTTTTTGCCGAACACTGTCTTTTCATCACCCCATCCGAACATCATATTTACCGAGACGGTTTCGCCTCGGGTTTTTTTGGGGAGTAATGCCAGTTTCATGCCGCCTATCGTCAGATGCTGTGTGCGGGCATCGATATTGGCGTAAGACGGATCAAACACTTCACCCGCAGCCACCCCTTGTTGCGGCTTGTAATCCTTCATAACGTCGGCCAACGCCGGTGCGGCAGGGACTTCGGCGCGCTGTGGGTGGTCCTCGGGTAAGAAGATGCCAACGGTTCGGTTATCGCGTTTGAGATATTTTGCAGCAGCGCTGGCGACCTGTGCCGAGGTTACCTTGGCCAGTTGATCGCGCCCTAAAAATAGTAAGCGCCAGTCGCCTAGCGCAATTGCCTCGGACATTGCAATACCGATTTGTTGTGGATCGTTGAGCAGCTCTTCATAGTTATGCGCGTTGTCGCGTTTGACCCTATCCATTTCTTCAGTGGTAGGGGGGATGCTCGAGAATTGTTCAATCGCCTTGACTAAGGCTGCGCGTACCGGCTCTATCGCTTCATCTTTTTTAACAACCGCACCGATGATGAACAAGCCGGGGGCATAGCCGCTCATTTGATGTTGAAATACCGCGGTCGCCTTGCCGGTTTCGACGAGGGCTTTATACAGTCGTCCGTTGGGGGTATCTGCCAGTATGTCAGCAGCTAACGCCAGCGCATCACTGTCCGGGTGGAGTGCGCTCGGCATTTTGTAGGCGACGGCGACGATTTGGATATCGCCCTTGCGGCGCAGGGTGAAGTTACGCTCACCGTCCTGAGTTGGCTCGACCGTCCAGAATTCAGGCAGCTTGCGGGTTGGCTTTGGCATTTTTCCAAATGCATCATTGACCCATTTCAAGGTTTGCGCAACGTCGAACTTTCCTGCGATCAGGAGGACTGCATTGTCGGGCTGGTAATAGGTTTTATAAAAGGCTTGCAGGTTTTCTATCTTCACGTTCTCCACATCGCTGCGGTTGCCGATGGTGGGTTTGCCGTAGCTATGCCAATCATAGGCGACGCCTTGCAGGCGTTTGAAGAGGACGCCTGCGGGTGAGTTTTCGCCGCTTTCAAACTCATTGCGCACGACCGTCATTTCACTATCGAGATCTTTTTTAGCGATGAATGAATTGAGCATCCGATCCGCTTCGAGTTCGATAGCCCATTTCAGATTGTCGTCGCTGGCTTGCGAAAATTCATAATAATTGGTGCGGTCTAGCGAAGTGGTACCGTTGAATGTCATTCCGCGCTGGCTGAAATTTTCAGGAATCGCCGGATGGGTGGGCGTGCCTTTGAACATCAGATGTTCGAGCAAATGAGCCATCCCGGTTTCACCGTAATTCTCAAAACGCGAGCCAACCAGATAGGTCATGTTAACGGTCACAGTAGGCTTGGTGGCGTCCGGCAGCAATAGCACTTTGAAGCCATTGTTGAAGCGGTATTCGGTAATGCCTTCAGCCGACGGGCCTTTGGTGACACCGGCTGGAATAGCCTGGGCATTGGCCGTGTCGGGAGCAAACATCAGTACGCTGGTCAATATCAGCGTCAGTGATGTTGACAATAAAGTCGCCAATAACCCGGGATGACGGTTCTTGCGAAATAGTTGCATAGAGGTTCCGATCAATGAATGTTCTGATAGCAGAATAATAGGAGAAAACCGTGTATTAGTACGTATTGATACGCGTTAGTTCACCGACAATACCGATCAGATACATGGTGATAACTAACCATCTGAATGAAGGATAAAAATGTATCCCGGAGTCGCCGGTAATATTCTGAGTAGGGAGAGCGTCGCAGGATGCTACCACTTGCATGGATCGTCAGAGAGCGATCATGCGCAAGTGGTAGTTGAAAAGAGGGGGGGGCAATGAAGATGGGTTGACTGGGATTTATTCTGCTGGCGGCACGTAACCGACGGCAGCATCTGCGCCGTTACCGAAGAAATGATTTTCCATTTGCGTTGCCAGATATTTGCGCGCACGCACGTCCGCCAGATTCAGGCGATTTTCATTGACCAGCATGGTTTGATGCTTGAGCCAGGCGGCCCAGGCTTCTTTTGAGACGGTCTCATAAATCCGCTTGCCGAGTTCTCCCGGATACGGTGGGAAATCCAGTCCTTCAGCTTCTTTGTCAAGTTTGATGCAATGAATAGTACGTGCCATGATTTTTCCTTTTAGCTACTGTAGAGATGTGCGCCGGCTTCAAAGAGCGCGGCACGGTAAGTGATGAAAAAATAAAACGTTAAAGTTGCTTGATCAATACCAGCGATTTACGCTGCCAGTTATACATATGTTGCCGATTCTTCGGGAGATCGTCGACGCTGGCGTAGACAAAGCCACGGCGTAAGAACCAATGCGCAGTACGGGTAGTGAGGACGAATAATTTGGTCAGGCCAGCGGCGCGCGCCCGGCTTTCCATATGTTTGAGAATTTTTTCGCCATCGCCTTGCGCCTGAACTTCCGGGTTGACCGTCAGACACGCCATTTCGCCCATTTTTTCGTTAGGGAACGGGTAGAGCGCCGCGCAACCGAACAGCACACCATCATGGTCGATCACGGAGAAATAATGGATCTCACGTTCGATCAATTCGCGTCCGCGCTTAACTAAGGTGCCGTCGGCCTCCAGCGGTTCGATCAGTTTGAGGATACCGCCGACGTCTTCAATCGTCGCCTCGCGCAGGCTTTCCAGATTCTCGTAGGTAATCATGGTGCCGATGCCGTCATGCGTAAACAATTCAAGCAAGGCCGAACCGTCGGTGGCAAACGGCACGATGTGCGCACGTGCCACGCCAGCGTTGCAGGCCTTGATCGCGTGCTGCAAATAGAAGGCCGAATCTAATGGCAAACAACTACTTTGGAGTACCGCTTGCGCCTGATGCGAGGATAGCTCGCGGATTTCAGCGTCGCCAGCGTCTTTCATTAACGGGGTTTCGCTGATAAAGATCAGTTTTTCCGCACGCAATGCAATTGCGGCGGCTACGGCAACGTCTTCCATCGACAGATTGAAGGCTTCGCCAGTCGGTGAAAATCCGAGCGGAGAGAGCAAGACCAGATTACCGGCATTCAAAATCGGATGGATAGTTTCGTAGGCGATTTTACGCACCACGCCGGTTAATTGCAGATCGGCACCGTCGATGACGCCGAGCGGGCGGGCGGTGACGAAGTTGCCGGAAATGATCCGAATCGCCGCATGCGCCATCGGCGTGTTGGGCAAGCCCTGACTAAACGCAGCTTCGATATCGAGGCGCAATTCGCCAGCCGCTTCTTTGGCACACTCAAGGGCTGCGGCGTCGGTGATGCGCAAGCCGTTGTGAAAACGGGTCTCAACGTTGCGCAAGGCCAACTGTTCTTCAACCTGTGGTCGCGAACCGTGCACGATGACGATTTTGATCCCCAACGCGTGCAGCAGCGACAAATCCTGCGCCAGCACCGGCAAAGCGCCAGCCATGACGAGCTCGCCCGGAAAGGCGATCACAAATGTCTTGCCGCGAAAGGCATGAATATAGGGCGCAACAGAGCGCAGCCATTGGACGAATTCGGTGGTGTTTTCCATGCTGTGCATTATATACATGACGCTGGGAGACAGCACTACTGCGGGACGCCGAATCGGCGCTAATTCATTGACATAGTCCAATCTCCGCGTTGGCCTGTGGAAACGCAGTCTTTTCTATATGATGCATCAACATAATTGCTGGAGATGATTATGTTGCCGAGTAGCGCATATAAAAAGGAAAACAGACATGAATGCAGTCGATTACCAGGTATTACATAGCGCTGTCAGTTGGCTGCGCCAAGGTAAGCGCGTGGTGATGGTGACCGTGGTGCGCAACTGGGGGTCTGCTCCGCGCCCACTCGGCTCGCTCTTTGCGATGACTGCCGATGGCGACTTTACCGGATCGGTATCGGGCGGCTGTGTGGAGGACGATTTAATGGCGCGTTTTGCGGCGGCGTTTCCCGATCGGATTGAGGTTGTCCGTTACGGCATCACCGCCGAACAGGTGCGCCGTTTTGGTTTGCCGTGCGGCGGCACGCTGGAACTGGTGGTGGAGCCTTTGGTTAACGCGGCAGCGTTGGAACCGTTGCTGGAGGCGGTTGCTTCCCGGCGGTTGGTGCAACGGCGCTTGAATCTGAAGACCGGCGTGACCGTGATCGAAGCAGCCGTCGTCGATGTCACAGTGCGCTGTAACGATGATGAGTTGCTACAGGTATTTGGTCCGCGCTGGCGCTTGTTGATTATTGGCGCAGGCCAAGTTTCGGAGTATCTGGCGCAGATGGCCCCGGCAATGGATTTTTCGGTATATCTGAACGACCCGCGCGAAGAACAGCGGCGCAATTGGCAAACGCATTCGTCGGGGTATACCGCGGCAGTCGAATGGCTTGACGGCATGCCCGATGACGCCGTGCTGGCGTTTGCGCCGGATCAGCGCACCGTCATCGTTGCGCTCAGCCATGATCCGAAAGTCGATGATATGGCGTTGATGGAGGCCTTGAAGACCGATGCGTTTTACGTCGGCGCGATTGGCTCGATGGCCAGTACGGTTGCGCGTAAGGCACGGTTGCTCACGCTCGACGTGACGCAGGCGCAAATTGACCGTTTACATGCGCCGATTGGGTTGCCGATTTTGAGTCGGTCGCCTGCGGAGATTGCGGTGTCGGTGTTGGCGGAGTTGATTGCGTTGCGGAATGTGGGTGTGGGGGTGTTACCGGTATGAGCAGGGTGGGTTCCGGAGCAAGGAGATGGGGCTGATTGAGAGATATTTTGCTGAGCGAGTATATGGAATATTCTCGCTCAGGCTTAAGGGTTAGTACTAATTCCGGCGTCGGGTTGATCAGTTGTACTGATTGTGAACTTGTGGGTCAAAGGAGAATGGGACTTCGCTGTCTTTGAAAAGCAAATTGATATTCATGGTGCAAGTGGCAGAATTGGCATCGACTGTCATCATTAATTTACCGTCATTTGGTATGCTCGCAGGGCTCATTTGTTGTGTCAATGCTCCTGATTCCTCAAATCCGGCAAATATAACGTCCTCTGGCGTCGGGCCGATCAGTTGGAAACTAATGATTGTGTTGGGTTGTGTCACGGTGAGGTATGGTGGATTGCATGTCACTTGGTAAGTGCCACTTCCATCGTTGGATGGAAGCGCAATGACTAGCATATTAAGAAATACTGGCGGGATCGGGAAGATGGTTGTCATGGGGTCTTTTAAGGGTAATGTGAGAGATATTTTAAATAGGCTTCCTCACGATAGCCAATTTGATTCATCCAGACTGCCGTAGCGACCACTGTATCGCCCTCGGCAATGCAGCGATGGGAGCGTATCCAAGGATTAAGCACTTTGAAATTAGTACTGTTCGACGCTTCTGTGCCCAGCAAGGTGATCACTGCCTTGCAGTCGGTGACGGCATCATTACGATTACCGCGCTTATGGGCAATCTCAGCACGTATCAGAAATGTATTGGCGAGCAGCGTGCGCGTATTTATATTCATTCGATTGCGTACATATAATTCGTTAAGGCGAAGCAAGACATCGTTAATGGCTTGAGTAGCTTCTTCGAGTTGCCCAACACCCAGTAACACGCTGGCTGTGCGTTGCATGGTCAGCGCGTATAGCCGGGTCCACTCTGCATTTTTTGGGTCGAGCTTGGTCAGGTCGATGATTTTTTTGCGTACAGCGGATAATGGGATTAGCTGCGTTTGGGCCTCATGCTGATTCCCTGTGATACGTAACATCTCTAGCTGGCCAATAATCATGTTGGCCTCCCACTCACGGTTACCCGGTGCTGCATGAATTATTCTGTTCAGTATTTCATCGGCTTGGCTGTAATCGTTCAATGCTGACTGGTCTAAGCCACGGCTCAGCTTGAGTGCAGCCTGATGATGCAGTGCGATCGCCATTTTACTGGCCCACAACAGGTCGTTGGGTGCCGCTTGATGTAGTGCTTTTATCACTATCGACTCGCGCTCGTACAAAGCCTGAGCTGCGGCCAAGTCACCTATAGCTTCATCGGTAGATCCAGCCCATGACAAGCTATCGGCAAAATCTGCCGCCAGCATCAAGTCTTCCGGCTTTTGCGCCATCGCTCTGCTTTTTAGTGCAATCGAGGCTTGAAATTCTCTTTCCGCTGTTTGCGCGTCGCCGCGTCTTAATGCCAGCGTGCCGAGATTGTTGTGCGCATACGATTGTTCAATCCACGCATCGATATTTAATGGTTCCAGTGCGCTCATTCGGTCGGAGTAGTCGCGATATAGCGAGAAATATTTATGCGCCTGATCCCATTCGTTTTGATTGAGCTGAATTTGTCCCAGCCAAAATACATTTGCGCCAATTTGTTTCAGTACCTCTGTGTCCTTGGGCGTAATTTCTAATTGCTGCCGCAAGATAGCGTTACCCGCCAGCAGCGCATCGATCGCCCCTTTCGGGTCACCCCGTGAGATGCGCACTTCTCCAATAACTTCCAGCGCCTTAGCCCGGTGCGTCATTGAAACCGCGTTCAAATCATCGTCGGCGGAGCCTGCCAGATATTCGAGGGCTTTGGCGCTGACGCTGTCGAGCAGGTCCAGTCTGGCCAGCGGTCTGAGTTTGTCGGCGAAATCGCCCAGCATGAATCCCATCAAGTGTTCTGCCTGATCGCGCCGTTGCTGGGCGCTGCGCTTGGCGTTGACGGCTGTTACGCCAAATAAGGTGGCGAGCACGGCTAGCGCGAGGATCAGAATGATGACACCCAGCCGCAGCCGTTCGCGGCGCAGGGCTTTGCGGCTCGATGCGGTGATCAATAGCATTTCGTCGGGCGACAAGGAAAGTGCGGTCGTCGTCAACAACGTACGCGCCTCGTCCAGTTGTTTGCCATGCGGCAGCAGCAAATCGGCTGTCTGGCCTTCCGCGACCCAACGCGCAGTCGATTGGGCTACCCGGGAGCGAATTCGCAGGCTGCTGCGATGGGTTGCTATCCAATCGATGGCCCGACTCCAACGTCGTAGTAGCGCTTCATGGGCAATGCTGAATCCTGCTGCGCTGCCGACTAGCGCGCTGACAAACAAACGCGCCTCAACTAAGGCATTCACCAGTTCGCGCTCTGCGTCCGAGTTCAGGGCCGCATAAGGGGCGCTGCGCCTGGTAGCGGTATCGCTATCGGCCGATAGTGTCACGATCAGGGAGAGTATCCGCGGCAAAGCGGCGCGATGCTGTTCGTCCAGCATGTCGACCACCTCGTCGGCGCGGCTGCCGATGGCACCTTCAAGCCCGCCGAGTCGTTGATAAGCCTCGATACTGAGCTCGCCGTCGCTGCTGCGCAGTCGATACAGTTCGTGCAGCGTGTATTGCAATAGCGGCAGGGCGTCAGGACTGGCAAAGGCGCTCTGGCACAGCGTATCGTCAAGCCGCGCCTGGGTCTGTGGGTCGACGCCAAACGTCAGATTGGCAGCCTTGGCCGGCAGGCGAATGATCTGGGCGATTTCGGCAGCGGTCGGCGGCGTTAAATCGAAATGGCCGCCGTTCGCCTTGCCTTCGAGTAGTGCTGGAAACTCCGCAATCTGCGTATAGAAATCATTGCGGCAAGCGAGTATCACGACCACATTTTTTGAGCGTGCCAGTGTGTCGATCGCGGCGATGAATTGCTGGCGTTGCTGACGGGAAATATGCGGGAGCGTGAAGCTGGATTCGAAACGGTCGAGAAACAGCAACAATTTCTGATGCCGTGCAATCGCCATCGGCCCTAGTGCCGCATCCAGCGCGGCGATCACTGCTGTGAGATTCTCTTCAATCCGTTGGCCGAGCGAGAACGCACTCTCTCCGGCAAATAAAGGGTTGCCTTCTGTTTGCCAATCCAGCATGGCACCGGCGAGGCCGACAAATAACTGACCATCGCCTAGCTCGACTAAGTCCAGCGTGGCGCTGGAGATCACGCCTCCCCAGTCTGCTTCGCGCTGCCGTTCTAAGCGGGGTAATAGTCCGGCCTGAATCAACGAGGTTTTGCCCGATCCGCTAGAACCCAGTACCAGCAGTAAAGAGCGCAACGCCAAGACCTGTTTTGTCAGAGCCAATGCCAGTGCATCGATGGCGTCGTCGCGCCCGAAAAATACTGCGGCATGATCGGCGTCGAACGCTTGCAAACCCAGAAATGGCGAGGTATCGCGCCAACTTCCCTCAACCAGCATTGCCGCAGGACTGTTATCGAATACCACTTCGGCGATGACGCGATAGCCGCGCTTGCGGATGGTTTCTATGTAGCGGGGAGCGTGCGCATCATCGCCGAGCAAGCGGCGTAACTGGGTGATGGTCTTGTGAACCGGATTGTCGCCATACAGCGTGCTGCCCCAACATTGCAGCAGCAGTTGTTCACTACTGACGATGGTGTTGGCATTGGTGCACAGGGCTACCAGCACGTCCATGGCGCGCGGTTCCACACGGTGCACTACTGCGCCGTTTGTGAGGGAATTTCCAGCTCGGCTGACTTGCCAATTGCCGAAACAAAAATCGACATCTTTCATGTTTTTCCGTCCGGAAGGTTAATCCGGCGGGATCCGATCTTCACCATAAAATCTTTTAAAAACAGTCACTTAGAAATCGGAAGGAAAGCAGAAGGTAACTTTTTATTAATTCGTCTAAAGTTTATAGCCAGCAGTGAATATTACCAATAAATCATTACATTAATGTATATATTTAATAAGTTTTATGCGATTCAAGCATATTTTATTTGCTCGCCAGCTCTTTTTTTCTGTGCCTGCAAGGTGCATGACAACCATATCGAACCCATGAAAACTGATCTTATGTTGCCGCTTGTCAATCACAACACCAGTTTTATGCCGCCCTTTGCAGCAATCAGTTCAAACACCGGAGAGCTACTGTTGCCGGTCGAAGTCCAATCTGCCCTGAACCACGTACTGGGTAGCAACGTCTTTCGCAAAGCGCGAACCATGAGCAGACTGCTGCGCTTTCTGGTGGAAAAAGCGTTGTCAGGGGATGCGCGGGAAACCAGCGAATATGCCATCGGAATCGGCGTGTTCGACCGTAACTGCGCCACCTACAGCACCTGTGACGATCCCACAGTGAGGGTACAAATTGGTCGCTTGCGAGACAAACTCGCCGCCTATTACGCCGATGCCGGGGCCCATACGGATCTGAGATTCATCATTCCGGTAGGCAGTTACATGCCCAAAATTCAGAAAGCGACAACCCACGCTGCTGCGAAACCGCAGAATTACTTGCTTGCGGTGATGCCGCTGCTGCACTTATCGCAGGATCCGCAAGGCGCGGCCTTTACCGACGGATTGAACGAAGAACTGACCTGTCAGCTTTTTAAGACCTTTGGCGACAAGGTCGTAACGCACAAGTATGTCGGCCCGGCTACGGTTATTCCGTCAGGAGTGCGGCATTTGCTAGAAGGCAGCATCCGGGTCAGCGGCGATTTAGTGCGCGCTTCATTACGTTTGATTGATGCCAGCGTCGGTTGTATTGCCTGGTCGGAACAATTCGATTACGGCGGGCCGTTTGGGATCGCTGTTCAGGAGCAGGTTGCGGTGGGGGTTTGCGGCGGATTGAAGGGGTATTTTTCGCATGTTTAACGTCTTAGTGCTGAGGGAATTGGCGCGGAATCTGGACGGCTCATTCCATTTGTGGCTGAATTTTTGCCATTTCACTATAAAACATGATGCCGGAAAATTTAATCGGGAAAAATCACATGTCGCATAGTGTTATCAGAAATGCACTATTTAAAATCCTGGAAATTTCTGGGATTTTAAATATTCAATATCAAAGCTGTGATGGTTTTGATATCAAGTTGTACATAAAAAAACTTAGGAATTACGATGATTCGCTCTATTTGCCGTTTGTTGTTCATATTATTTACCTGGCTTCCTGTATTGAGTATGGCGCATGACCATGAGGGCACAGCTGATTCAAAAGGCATCATATTTACGCCAGCTTCAACAACAGAGGAATTCATCGAGGTACTGAATGAATGTGTTGATAAAAATGATGTTAAAAATGTATTCCTGCAATCCGGTTTAGGTGATGATCGGTTTCCTATCGCGACGTTAGGAAATAATCAGGCCGAGGTCAAGGTTTTTTATAGTCAGGGAATTATTCTTCAATACGGTTTTAATTTTGCGTCCGCGATTGCCGCTTTCTATAAAGCGAGCAGTCTTGATTCAGATGCAGCAATGCCGTATTGGGGGATTGCTTTATCTGCAAATTCTAATATTAATAGTAACGCGACACATGGTTGTAGCCGTTTGTCTTACAGAGCAATAGGGGATGCTTTATTGAAAGCTGAGGCGCGAAAAGTTAATTTTGACGCGATAAATAAATACGGCGTTACGCAATTAAACCGTGAGGTCGCCTACGCTAAAGCGTTTAAAACGTTATTTACAGATAATGTCAATGGCACGGTATCGACTACTGATAAAAACAAGCAAGCCTATGTAGACGCAATGAAGGAGTTGTCAGAGAGTGATAAAAATGATTTAGACGCTGCTACTTTATATGCGGATGCCTTGTTAAACATGACGCCGTGGAAATGGTGGACTAATCACACAGGCAATCACGCTACGCCAACCCCGGATGTCGTAAAAGCACTTGGGATAATCGAATACGTATTAGCGAAAAACGACCAATATGTTGGTGCCAATCATTTATATATTCATGCGATAGAAGAGTCCACACAGTCCGAATCAGGTATTCCGATGGCGAATCGTTTGCCACGGCTGACCCCCGCCTCGGGCCATTTAGTGCATATGGCTTCGCATATCTATCAGCGCATTGGCGACAATGCGGGTTCCAGCGCGATGAACTATGCGGCGGTGTCAGTTGATCGTGCGTATGCGAATCAACACCAGGTCCAGGACGATTATCTATTGCATTATTTAGGCCACAACATTCATTTTTTGACGTGGACGCTTGCAATTGAGGGTCGTCATAATGAGTCACTGAATATGGCAAGAGAGCTCGTTAATAATACAATTACCTATGCAAATAGCCTTTATCTGTGTGAACATTTTCCCGAAGAAGTGCGTACCAAAGTAGATTATTTTTTTACCGTTCCATTCTATTTTTCTGTACGCTTTCAGGATTGGAAATTTTTGAATGCAATGCATAAGGAGGTAGAGGAAGGCAGGAGAAAAGTGAATGACACTTGCAAACAGTTAAATACTGAAAAAAATCCAAATGCCTGGAAACCTCTGGAAACATCTTATACTGATGTTATGTATGCTTATGCAGATAATTATCGTAAGATAAGTTCTTCTGCTAATAGCGATGCAAAGTCGGCGCTGATTAACTTTTGGGATGCAACCGATCAATATTGGAAGGCGACAAAAAATAATGTACAGCAGCCGCCAACATACGGAAATAATGATGCGTGGAATTTAATTCGTATTTCTAATATTATTTTAATTAATAAAGCATTGGAAAATAATAATATTAAATTAAGTACTATTAAAGAGTATTTAAATAGTATTAAAGATGATTCAGGTAAAATTAAATTTTATGCCGAGCAATTGCTTAAAGATCTCAATATTAGTACTGATATCAATAACGATGTCATTATTGCGTTATGGAAAAATGGCATCATTATTCAAAATCACTTATATTACAACGAGCCGAGAGACTGGTATTACACTCTGGGAGAATCATTAGGCTACGCTTATCTTACTCAAGGGAAATATGCCGAGGCGCAGAATGCCTTTACCGCTGATTTAAAAGAAAATCTCCTTGGCGGACGATCACTCTGCGGAAAAGTCCTGGCAATGGAAAAGCTGGGAGAGCCTTATTATCAGGTTGATAAATTCAAAAAAGAATTTGCAACGGCCTGGCGCAATGCAACGATACCGGCTACACCGGGAAAAACTACCGGTAATATGATGGAGCCTTGTTCTAATCCGCAATAAGCCGTAATAAGATGGTTTGAATGACTGTTTAATACATCGGGAAATGCTGTTAATTCAGATTTCCCGATTATTTCGTTAAATTTCACTCGATTTGCAGTAATCCTGCTGTGCTTTACCGACAGAAATATCCCCGCCTCAGCAACCGCATAACCGACCCCCACTCTGTATAATCTGGTCCCCATGCCAGCACCAGAATCCAATCCACCTTCGCGGCCCGCTGATCCAGCCCGGCCGCCACGCTCTGAAGCATCGAAGCCTCAGAAAAATTCATCGTCACCGGCGCAGTCACGTCCACCAAGACCGAACGTTAAGCAGCCCAGAGCGCCAAGGCCTGCGCCCGAGCGTAATCCGCTACCGCCCATCGTTTTTCCCGAAGAATTACCAGTCTCTGGCCGTCGTGCAGAAATTGCCGAGGCGCTGCTAGCGAATCAGGTCATCATCGTGTGCGGTGAAACTGGCTCCGGTAAAACTACGCAACTACCTAAAATTTGTCTGGAACTGGGTCGCGGCTTGAACGGTTTGATCGGCCACACCCAGCCGCGCCGGATTGCGGCGTCGTCTACCGCCAAGCGGATCGCGCAAGAGTTGGGTTCACCCTTGGGTGAGCACGTTGGTTTTAAGGTGCGTTTTAACGATACTTTGACCAAGGGGGCTTGGGTCAAGTTGATGACCGACGGGATTTTGCTGGCCGAAACCCAGACCGATCCGATGTTGTGGCAATACGACACCATCATCATCGATGAGGCGCATGAGCGCAGTTTGAATATTGACTTTCTGCTCGGCTATCTAAAGCAGTTACTTCCCAAGCGGCCTGATCTGAAGCTGATTATTACGTCGGCCACGATTGATGCGGATCGCTTTGCCCGGCATTTTGGTGTGGGCGATAAATTGGCCCCCGTGATTGAAGTCTCGGGACGCTTGTATGAGGTTGAGGTGCGCTATCGGCCGGTTGATAACGCGGACCGTAGTGGTGTTAA
Source organism: Glaciimonas sp. GG7 (assembly GCF_052976905.1). Classification (NCBI taxonomy): domain Bacteria; kingdom Pseudomonadati; phylum Pseudomonadota; class Betaproteobacteria; order Burkholderiales; family Oxalobacteraceae; genus Glaciimonas; species Glaciimonas sp. GG7. The sequence goes on from NZ_JBRIIQ010000005.1 coordinate 55,353, forward strand.
TCCAGCGCTTGCCGCCGCCGTGAAGCCTGGCGCACCCAATGCGGCCCAACGCGATCGTGATCAGCGCGATTTGATGGATGCCGTGGTGGACGCGGTCGATGAGTTGGCGCGGGTCGGCTCCGGCGATGTGCTGGTATTTTTGCCCGGTGAGCGCGAGATTCGCGATGCCGCTGAGGCCTTGCGTAAGCATCATCCGCCGCATGTCGAGATTTTGCCGTTGTTTGCGCGGCTGTCGGCGCAGGAGCAGGAGCGGGTATTTAAGGTTTCCAATGCGCGCCGGATTGTGTTGGCGACCAACGTGGCGGAGACTTCGTTGACCGTGCCCGGGATTCGTTACGTGGTCGATGCCGGTTTGGCGCGGGTTAAGCGCTATAGCTATCGCAACAAGGTTGAGCAATTGCAGATCGAGCCGATTGCGCAATCGGCGGCAAATCAACGCGCCGGGCGCTGCGGGCGTGTGGCGGCGGGTGTCTGTATCCGGCTGTATGACGAGAAAGATTATCTTCAGCGGCCTAAATTTACCGAGCCGGAAATCATGCGCTCATCGCTGGCTTCGGTGATTTTGCGCATGAAATCGCTGCATTTGACCGATGTTGAGACGTTTCCGTTTATCGAGCCGCCTCCCGGGCGGGCGATTGCCGACGGTTATCAATTGTTGCAAGAGTTGGGTGCGGTCGATGATGATAATCGGCTGACTAAAACGGGCCGTGAATTGGCGAAGTTGCCGCTTGATCCACGGGTCGGCAGGATGATTCTGGCGGCGCTCGATAACGTTTGCCTGACCGAAATGCTGATTATTGCAGCGGCGGTGTCGGTACAAGATCCGCGTGACCGACCGATGGATGCACAGTCTGCGGCGGATCTGGCGCATAAAAAATTCGCCGATGAAAAGTCTGAATTTCTCAGCTATTTAAAAATCTGGACATGGTTTGAAGATGCTATTGAGCACAAGAAAACCAATCGCCAACTACAAGACAATTGCCGGGCGAATTTCTTGTCGCAACTGCGTTTGCGGGAATGGCGCGATGTCCATTCGCAATTGTTGACCATCGTGCGCGAGCAGGGCTGGCGACTCAATGAAGCGCCGGCGACTTACGATAATTTGCACACGGCGTTGCTGACCGGTTTGCTGGGCAATGTCGGCTTTAAGGCCGAGGACGAGCCGCACTATCTGGGCGCACGCGGCATTAAGTTTCATATTTGGCCGGGATCATCGCTGACCAAAAAAGCTGGTAAATGGGTGATGGCGGCGGAGCTGGTCGATACCACGCGTTTGTATGCCCGTTGCATCGCCCAGATTCAACCGGAATGGCTGGAAAAAGTCGGCGCGCATTTATTGAAAAAAACCTACGGCGAGCCGCGCTGGGAAAAGCGCATGGCGCAGGTCTCTGCCTCGGAGCGGGCCACGCTGTACGGTTTGGTCGTCTATAGCCAGCGCCGGATTAATTTCGGTCTGATCAATCCAACAGAAGCGCGCGAAATATTTATCCGCGACGCCTTGGTGGGCGGCGAGTACGAGACCCGTTCGCCGTTTTTTGCGCACAATCAAAAGTTGATCCGTGAGATTGAAAATCTCGAGCATAAATCACGTCGCCTCGATGTGTTGGTTGATGAGGAGTTGATTGCTGCGTTTTACGACAAACTGATTCCGGTCACGATCTGCAACGGCATTACCTTTGAAAAATGGCTCAAAGATACGCTGCCTGCCAATCCAACCCTGCTGTATCTGAATCGCGATGATTTGATGCGGCATGAAGCCGCTGGCGTGACGACCGATTTGTTTCCTAAATTGATGCGGGTGGCCGGGATCGAGATGGGATTGTCGTATCACTTTGAGCCGGGCACACCACGCGATGGCGTGACGCTGACGGTGCCGTTGTACGCCTTGAATCAGGTCTATCTTGATCGCTGCGATTGGCTGGTCACCGGGATGCTGAAAGAAAAAGTCCATCTTTTACTCAAATCATTGCCGCAAAAATTGCGGCGTAATTGCGTGCCTTTGCCCGATTATGCCACTGGATTTTGTGAGCGGATACAGGCGCGCAGTGCCTTTGGTCACGGCAATTTGCTCGATGCTTTGATTGCTGATGTACGGACCGAGACAACGGTGGCGGTACGGATATCGGACTTTAAGGTAGAAACCTTGCCAGCCCATCATTCGATGAACTTTAAGGTCATCGACGAGCATGGCCGCCAGCTGGATATGGGACGTAATCTGGCGGCGTTGCAAGCCGAACTGGGCGGGCAGGCGCGGGAGAGTTTTCAGAAGCTGGCCGAAAAAACCAGCGTTGCCGCGCATGAAGGTGCCGCTGTACAAGGTTCGCAGGTAACGGCGCATCGTCCATCTGCGCCCGTTGCTGCAAAGAGTAGCGCGGCCAATAGCAATCTCTGCAATCTGACGAGCTGGACCTTTGGCGAGTTGCCGGAGTTGCTGGAAATCGCGCAGGGCAAGCAAACGCTGATTGGCTTTCCGGCGCTGGTCGATAAGACGGCGCACTGCGATCTGGAAGTTTTCGACGATCCGAACGAGGCGGCGCGTATACATCGGCTGGGATTGCGCCGCTTGTTTGGGTTGCAATTGAAGGAACAACTGAAGTTTCTGGAAAAAAACATTCCCGGTTTGCAGCAAATGGGCATGCAGTTTATGGCGCTGGGCTCGCAAGAAGAATTGCGTGACCAAATCATTTCGGCGGCATTGGAACGGGCCTGCCTACAAGCGCCACTGCCAACCAATGCCGCGCAATTTATGCAGCGCAAGGACGAGGGCAAGTCGCGTCTGGGCTTGCTGTGCAACGAGCTGGCGCGCATGACGGGGTTGATTTTGGCGGAATATCACGGTTTGCCGAAGAAGTTGCAAGGCGTTAAGGCGCACGCAGCAGCGGTGGTGGATATTCAGGCGCAAATGGCGTGCTTGGTCAGCAAGCGGTTTATTGCTGAGAACGATTACGCGAATCTGACCCATTTCCCGCGTTATCTGAAGGCGATAGGCGTGCGGCTGGAAAAGTTGCGCGCCGATCCGAGCCGCGATGTGCGTTCTCTGGCCGAGTGGACGCAAGTGGCGACACCATGGCAACGGGCGCAAAAGGACAGGCAAGGCAAGGCTGATCCGAAAATGCAGGAATTTCGCTGGTTGCTGGAAGAACTGCGGGTCTCCTTATTTGCACAGGAACTAAAGACGCCAATGCCGGTGTCGGTGAAACGGCTGCAAAAAGTATGGGAGACGATGCAGCGCTAATGCTGCGCTTTGCAATCTCATCACCGGTTGATTCGCGTAAAATTGCGCAAATCCCGCTTAATTACATTTAACTGCGTACATTTAACTTCGCACATTTAACTTCGCACTTAACTTCACCAAAAAGAGAACACTATGGCTATCAAATCCGACAAATGGATCCGCCGCATGGCACAGGAAACCGGCATGATCGAGCCATTTTCCCCGCAACAGGTACGTGAAGAAAACGGCAACAAGATTGTCTCCTACGGCACCTCGTCGTACGGCTACGATATCCGCTGCGCCAATGAATTCAAGATTTTTACCAATATCAACTCCACCATTGTTGACCCAAAGAATTTCGACGAAAAATCTTTCGTTGATTTCAAAGGCGACGTCTGCATCATTCCGCCGAATTCGTTTGCCTTAGCGCGCACGATGGAATATTTCCGCATTCCACGTAGCGTATTGACGATCTGCCTGGGTAAATCGACTTACGCCCGTTGCGGGATTATTGTCAATGTGACGCCGTTTGAGCCGGAGTGGGAGGGCTATGTCACCTTGGAGTTCTCTAATACAACGCCATTGCCAGCGAAAATTTATGCCGGTGAAGGTTGTGCACAAGTGTTGTTCTTTGAGAGCGATGAGGTTTGCGAGACTTCGTACAAGGATCGTGGCGGGAAGTATCAGGGGCAACAGGGTGTGACGTTGCCTCGGGCATAGGTCGTCTCAGTTCAGCGAGGCAAGGCATGAGTAAAAAAATTATCATCATTGCTGGTCCGAATGGTTCTGGTAAAACTACATTTGCTCGTCCATTCCTGACACAGGAGGCTGACTGTCCACGCTTCATTAACGCCGACTTGATTGCTTCTGGCTTGTCACCCTTCGCACCAGAGGCTGCTGCAATTAAAGCGGGGCGGATAATGTTGAAGGAAATTGATCTTGCAATAAAGTGTGGAGATAGTTTCGCCTTTGAAACAACATTATCTGGCGTATCCTATTTACGTCACATTTGAGACTGGCGAGATATGGGTTACCACGTGAGTTTGTTTTTCCTTAGCTTGCCAAATGTTGAAATCGCGATTGCTCGGGTGGCTGAACGGGTTAAAGAAGGCTGACATAATATTCCTGAAAGCGTGATACGAAGGCGGTTTTCTGTCGGAATGTCTAACTTTCAATTGGCTTATCGGGACGCGGTTGATGTGTGGGCGTTATATGACAATTCTGGCAATGGACCAGTGATGATTGATTGGTGAGAAAATTCATGAACCAGCAAGATGTCAGTATGGCAAAAGACAAAGATCTGGCGGCATCGATGGCGGCAATGAAGCGTGCAGCGGCTTCAGCGAGACAGCTTGCTATTGAAAAGGGTACTGCGATTATCGTAGTGCAAGATGGAAAAATCGTTCGATTGACGGCTGATGATTTAAAAAAAGAGCGCGGAGAGCGTTAATCACGTTATTACTTCTTTTCAGAGTCAAGTCTAAATAATGCCCTGCAAGTCATTCAGACTTCAGGGCATTATTCATATCAGGCGACTTTTCAGGTGTTTAGCGGTTATTGCCGCACACAATCCACAAAATAATCCCGCTTCCCATTAACTTCCCGCTTCACCAACCCATGCACATCCGTCTCAAAGCCGGGGAATTTCTCGTTGAAATTACGCGCAAATTTCAGATAGTCAACGATGGTTTTGTTAAACCGCTCGCCCGGAATCAATAACGGAATACCTGGTGGATAGGGCGTGAGCAGAATCGAAGTTACGCGGCCTTCTAGTTGGTCAATCGGTACGCGGTCGATTTCACGGTGGGCCATTTTGGCAAATGCATCCGACGGTTTCATGGCCGGTTGCATTGCTGACAGATACATTTCGGTCGTCAGACGGGCGATGTCGTAGGCTTTATAGGTCTCGTGAATTTGCTGGCATAAATCGCGCAGGCCGAGGCGTTCGTAGCGGGAGTTTTTGCCGTTATTGGCGCGGGCGAACTCGGGCAGGATGCGCCAGATCGGCTGATTTTTATCGTAATCGTCTTTGAATTGCTGCAGCGCTGTCAGCAGGGTGTTCCAGCGGCCTTTGGTGATGCCGATGGTAAACATGATGAAGAATGAATACAGTCCGCATTTTTCAACGATGACGCCGTGTTCGGCCAGGTATTTGGTCACGATGGAGGCGGGGATGCCGCTGTCGCTGAACTTGCCTTCGAGGGACAAGCCGGGGGTGACGATGGTGGCTTTGATAGGGTCAAGCATGTTGAAGTTGGGGGCCAGATTGCCGAAGCCGTGCCAGTCGTCTTCGGCCTTGATGACCCAGTCTTCACGCGTGCCGATGCCGTCTTCAGAAAACGAATTTGGTCCCCAGACCTGAAACCACCAGTCCTGGCCCCATTCCTGATCGATTTTTTTCATGGCACGGCGGAAGTCGAGCGCTTCCAAGATGCTTTCTTCGACCAGCGCTGTGCCGCCGGGGGCTTCCATCATGGCCGCGGCCACATCGCACGAGGCGATGATGGAGTATTGCGGCGAGGTCGAGGTGTGCATCAGATAGGCTTCGTTGAAGGCGTCCTGATCGAGCTGCACGGTTTCCGACTCGCGCACCAGCACTTGCGAGGCTTGTGACAAGCCAGCTAGCAATTTGTGCGTCGATTGGGTCGAGAAAATCATCGATTTCTTGGCGCGTGGACGATCTTTACCGATCGCGTGCATGTCTTTGTAGAAGTCATGGAAGGTCGCGTGCGGCAGCCATGCTTCGTCGAAATGCAGGGTGTCGATTTCACCATCGAGCATGTTTTGCAAGGTTTCGACGTTGTAGATCACGCCGTCGTAGGTCGATTGCGTAATGGTCAGAATGCGGGGCTTTTTGTTGACGGCTTCACGCGCAAAGGGATTGGCTTCGATCTTGGCGCGGATGCTTTCCATGGTGAATTCTTCGAGCGGAATCGGGCCGATGATGCCGAGGTGATTGCGGGTTGGCATCAAAAAGACGGGAATTGCGCCGGTCATGATGATCGAGTGCAGGATCGATTTGTGGCAATTGCGATCGACTACGACGATGTCACCCGGGGCGACAGTGGAGTGCCAGACCATCTTGTTGGAGGTCGACGTGCCGTTGGTGACGAAGTAGCAATGATCCGCATTGTAGATACGGGCGGCATTGCGCTCTGACTCGGCGATGGGGCCGGTGTGGTCTAGCAATTGGCCGAGTTCTTCTACCGCGTTGCAGACGTCTGCACGCAGCATGTTTTCACCGAAAAATTGATGAAACATCTGGCCGATGGGCGACTTTAAAAAGGCCACGCCGCCGGAGTGGCCGGGGCAGTGCCAGGAGTAGGAGCCATCTTGCGCGTAATGGACCAAGGCCCGAAAGAAGGGCGGCGAGAGGCCGTCCAGATAGGCTTTGGCCTCGCGGATGATGTGGCGGGCGACGAACTCTGGCGTATCTTCAAACATGTGGATGAAGCCGTGCAGTTCGCGCAGGATATCGTTGGGGATATGGCGCGAGGTGCGGGTTTCACCGTACAGATAAATCGGGATGTCGGCATTTTTATAGCGTATCTCTTCGACAAAGGCGCGTAGCGATTTGAGCGCATGGTCGGTCTCTTCAAGTGAGCCGGCACCGAACTCTTCATCGTCAATCGACAAAATAAAGGCCGACGCACGCGATTGTTGCTGTGCGAATTGGGACAGATCGCCATAGCCGGTCACGCCCAGGATTTCCATGCCTTCCTTTTCCATCGCTGCGGCAAGTGCGCGGATGCCGAGGCCGGAGGTGTTTTCTGAGCGGAAGTCTTCGTCAATGATGACGATGGGGAAGCGGAATTTCATGAGGTCGTCTCCAAGAGGCGGGAGGGTGAATAAACAGAACTAACAACCAACGCTGCATTGCCCATATTGAGGCGCAGGGTTGCTAATCGATGGCATGACATTTGCATTTGCCTTGCTCAAGCGCAATGACGACACGAAAAAGCAGAAAGTCGAATTCTCGCAGATATGCGGAAAATGTGGGGGCGAAATGACCCGAAAACGACCTGAAAAACATGGAATACAACAATGGCTGTCAACGTTTTTGATATGTCACAAAAGCGTAATCAAATTGATTGGTGCCGGAGTGGTGCGATTCTCGGGATATTTCTTGCCATTGTTGCGGATCGCGGGCCGGAAAGAAGGCGTCGCAGTCGAAGCATTTGTCGATTTCGGTGACGATCATGCGTGTGCAGAGAGCTTGTGCGAGCTTGTAGATTTCTGCGCCGCCGATGATGAAGGCCTGTTCGCCGTTGGTCTGCTGTTGCGTCTGATGAACTAAAGCGGCGGCTGCCTCCAGCGAAGTCACTGTTTCGACGCCGTCGTGATGCCAATCCGGGTTACGGCTGATGACGATGTTGCTACGGTTGGGGAGCGGGCGACCGATGGACTCAAACGTTTTGCGCCCCATGATGATCGGATGACCTGAAGTGGTGCGTTTGAAATGCGCCAGGTCTTCAGGCAAATGCCAGGGCAGCGTGTTCCGAATGCCGATGCCATTGTGGGCGTCTGTTGCAACAATGATAGTGAAAATAGTGGGCATAAAGGGTACAGGTTTGGGCGATGGGGGATTTTAATGGATATCGGGGTTCTCTAAGAAATATCTTGGCAGTCCAAGATTGGGGCGGTTAAAACCACGTCATCTTTCTATATGAGGACTTATCAAAATGAACTTTGTCTCCTGAGAATGTTCTTAATGGATTGCTAATTTACTTATTGGCAATTGAGAAGTATCTCGGTTTCTATGTGTGCTTATTACAGAAATTTCTTTTATGTTGGAAAATTTTTCTGATTACAATAATCACACACATGAGCACGCAAATGTGACGTATCGCATAGCGCGGTCAGTCAGGAAGTCCTGTCAAATAATCGAACACCACAGCAGTACCAACCGGGAATCCAATGCCATTACCCATTTTTTATCTGGTGAAATCGTGTTTTTCTGCACCTAAGCGTGCAATGTTAATGTCGGCATGTATGGCGGTGACATGTTTTTTGCCTAGTCTCAATGCATCTGCTTTTGGTTTTAACGATGTTGCCCAGCGCGCCAAAGAATTGTCGGCGAAGGCATACATTAAGCCGGTCTCGAATGTGCCAAAAGAGATCGATGATCTCAGCTTCGAGCAATATAAAGATATTCGATTTAAACCTGAAAAGTCCCCTTGGAAGAATGCCAAATTGCCATTTGATCTGGCTTTTTTTCATGAAGGGCATTTGTTTGATCAACCCGTAAAAATGCATGAAATCAATGGCAATGTGGTGCGTGATATTCGCTTCGATCCGAATAGTTTTGACTATGGTGCAAATAAGATCGACGCTGCTGGCCTGAATAAACCCGGCGCGCTCGGATTTGCCGGGTTTCGAGTCCATTCTTTAATCAATAGCAGCACTTATAAAGATGAAGTGCTGTCGTTTTTAGGGGCGAGTTATTTCCGTGCGGTGGGCAAGGATCAGGGCTATGGGTTATCGGCGCGCGGGTTGGCGGTCGATACGGCATTGAGCTCGGGAGAGGAGTTTCCGCAGTTCGTCGAATTTTGGATACAGCGCCCCAACGCGGGCGAAAAACAGGTGACGATTTACGCGCTACTGAATTCGCGGCGGCTCACCGGTGCGTATAGTTTTGTCCTCAAGCCCGGTGTCGATACCGCCATTGATGTCAAGGCGCAGCTCTATTTACGCGAGAGTGTCGGCAAGTTGGGCGTAGCGCCGCTGACCAGCATGTTTTTTTATGGCAAAAATCAGCGCTCGCAAACTGAAGATTATCGGCCCGAAGTCCATGATTCCGACGGCTTGCTGGTGGCGTCCGGGTCGGGTGAGTGGATCTGGCGGCCATTGGTCAATCCCAAACGCCTGCTGGTGACGTCTTACACGACGAGTAATCCGGTCGGTTTCGGTCTGATGCAGCGCGAGCGCAATTTCTCGGCCTATCAGGATTTAGACGCGCGCTATGAAAAACGTCCAAGCGCCTGGGTGCAGCCGAAAGGACGCTGGGGCGCGGGGCGCGTGGAATTGGTCCAGATTCCGACGCCGGACGAAACCAATGACAATATCGTGGCCTATTGGGTGCCGGATAAACCACCGAAAGTGGGACAGCCGTATGTCATTGAATACACCTTGTTGTGGCAAAAAGAGGCTGAAATGCGCTCGCCTTTAGCGTCGGTCATGCAGACCCGTCGTGGCAGTGGCTTTCAGATTAAACCGGATGACGCCGTCAATCTGTTGGTGGATTTTGAGGGGCCTGCTCTCAAAAAATTAGCGGCCGATAAGAAGACCGATAAAACCCCCGACGCGATTGTCAGTGTCGACGATAACGGCAAGCTGTTGAGCAGCGACGTGGTCCGCAATGAGGTGACCGGCGGCTGGCGTGTCAATATCAGAGTGCGCCGAAATGAAGACAATAAACCCGTTGAATTGCGCGCTTTTCTGCGCAATGGCAATACAACTTTATCTGAAACGTGGAGTTACATATTACCGTCCAACTAGCCCACAAAGCCGCTTTGCCGGAGAACGAAGAACACTCTCTTGCCGCAGCTTATCTGGAACGCCTTGCGCTGTCACCCGGACAGCGTACGGCGTTATCCGAACGCACGCATGGCGCCACATCGGTAGGGGAAATAGCGTCCTTGCATCTGGCATTAGCGGATATGGGTGGTGCTGATCCTGAGGCTGATGTTGCTAATCCGGCCTACGCATCTGTCGCCCATCGTTTGCGCCTGGCTTACGGAGCGCCGCCCGATAGCGACGCATTCAAGGTAAAAAGCGCCGCGCCGGAAGTCATTACCGACGCCGCTGGCCGCACCCGGATCACGCTTGCCGTGCCGCTCAATCGCACGCCCATCGTCGCGCATCCGTGGGGAACGCTCAATCCCTTAGTGCGCTGGATCGAAAACGCGAATCATGCCTTTGATCGTCGCCCCGGTCTGAAGTCCAGACGGCGTGCAACTGCCAGGGAAGCTGCGCAAGAAACCAGCGTCTTACAGCCGGTTGCCAAAGAAAAAAATCACGACCCCGGCGCAGTCCTGGGCCACAACGGCAATCTGCGACGCATCGTCCTGATCGCATTGATGCTGGCACAGACGGTGCTGGCGACGTATTTCATGAGCACAGTGCTGCCGTATCACGGCACTAAGCCGATGGAAATGCTGACCTTGGCCTTGTTTGCGATTCTGTTTTGCTGGGTCTCGGCGGGATTTTGGACCGCGATGGCAGGTTTTCTGGTGCTCATGCGGGGCACGGATCGCTACATTATTTCACGCGAAGAGGCAGCGCCCGGACCGATTCCGGCGACCACCAGAACCGCGATCGTGATGCCGATCTGCAATGAAGATGTGACGCGGGTTTTTGCCGGTTTGCGCGCGACGTTTGAGTCGGTGAAGCAGAGTGGCGAACTGGGACGTTTTGATTTTTTTGTCTTGAGCGATAGCGGCGACCCCGATATCTGCACCGCAGAACTCGATGCCTGGGTCACCCTGTGTCGCACGCTGGGTGCTTTTGGACGGATTTTTTATCGGCACAGGCGGCGTCGGGTCAAGCGCAAGAGCGGCAATATCGATGACTTTTGTCGACGCTGGGGCGCGAATTACGATTACATGATTGTGCTAGACGCTGACAGCGTCATGAGCGGGACTTGCCTGACTACGCTGGTGCGTTTGATGGAAGCCAATCCAAGCGCCGGTATCATCCAGACCGCCCCGCGCGCGGCTGGGCGCGATACCTTGTATGCGCGCATACAGCAGTTTTCAACGCGGGTGTATGGGCCGTTATTTACCGCCGGTTTGCATTACTGGCAATTGGGTGAATCGCACTATTGGGGCCATAACGCGATTATTCGTCTGGCCCCGTTTATGGCGCATTGCGCATTGGCCCCCTTGCCCGGCGAAGGTTCACTCGCTGGTGAAATTCTGTCGCATGATTTTGTTGAAGCCGCCCTGATGCGCCGCGCCGGGTGGGGGGTCTGGATTGCCTATGATCTGGCCGGTAGTTTTGAGGAAATGCCGCCGAATTTGCTCGATGAACTCAAGCGCGACCGCCGCTGGTGTCAGGGCAATTTGATGAACTTTCGGCTGTTTCTGGCGCGTGGCATGCACGGCGTGCATCGGGCGGTATTTGTCACCGGTGTGATGGCGTATTTGTCGGCACCGTTATGGTTCGGATTTTTAGTACTTTCGACCGTATTGTTGGCGATGCACACCCTGATTGTGCCGGCATATTTTGTCACGCCCGGCCAGCTATTTCCGGTCTGGCCGGAATGGCATCCAGAGCAGGCGCTGATGTTGTTTAGCGCGACGGCGACCTTGTTGTTTTTGCCGAAAATTCTCAGCGTGGTCTTGATCTGGGCCAAAGGCGCTCGTGAATTTGGCGGCGCGTTGCGACTCACTGCCAGCATGCTCATTGAATTGCTGTTTTCAATGTTGTTGGCCCCGGTGCGGATGTTATTTCACACCCTGTTTGTCGTGGGTGCATTTCTCGGTTGGTCGATCAGCTGGAAATCGCCGCCGCGTGAAGATACCGAGACGACCTGGAGCGAAGCGTATCGACGCCACGGCTGGCATACCGCGCTGGGCGTGGTGTGGGGCACGGGCGTGTATTTTCTGGAGCCGTCCTATTTATGGTGGTTGTTGCCGATTGTCGGCTCTCTGGTGGTGTCGATTCCGCTATCGGTTTTTTCCAGCCGGGTGTCGTTGGGGCGCAGCTTTCGCCATGCGCGCTTATTTGTGATTCCGGAAGAGGTCAATTTGCCGCCTGAACTGGCGGCGACGACGGCTTATAACGCCGCTGGCAGACGCTTAGCCGGGTTCGTTGAGGCGGTGGTCGATCCGACGATCAACGCCTTGGTCTGCGCCGCCGTCACGGCGCGTCCCAACATCCCCGCTGCGAGTCTGGCGGCCCATGCCGCATTGGTGCAATGCGCGTTGCTAGAAGGGCCTGCCGGTTTGTCGCCGCGTCAGAAAAGCGCGCTGTTAGACGATCCGCTGATGTTGTCGCAATTACACTTCGCCGTGTGGAGTTCGCTCAACGCCCATCGCCAATGGCGGGAACGGATTGTGATGTAAGTCGGGTATGCCACTTTTTGCGTGTTATTGCAGTGCGTGCCAGGTAACAACTGTTACCAAACTATTCCGCCAGGCTTGAGGCTACGGCTGGGATTGCGTCTAAAATACACCCTTCGTTTATACATTCGAATTATTATTTATTTGCCAATATTTGGGCCGCAACGAATTCTCAAATTCGTTGCTGCAAAAAACCGACCCTGCTGCTTTTTTTGTTTATTTTCCCGCGTACCGATGACAGTTGATCTGAATAAAAATCCCCCGTCCATTTCTCAGGATGCCTTCCGCACATTTCCTCGCAGAGGATTCATCGCGGGATTGTCTCTTGTGATCATTCTCAGCGCGAGCGTCGTGCTCAGGCAGGTATTGGCGCAGCAGCCGAAACCTGCTGCGATCTTGCAGGCTGGAGCGGCAGATACGATCAATCCACCAGCGCCGGTCAAGTTTGATACCGTGACCATTCAACGCGGGGATATCTTGCAGACCGTAGAGGCGGCAGGTAAATTGCAACTGTACAAATATGCTGATGCGAATGCGCAGGTTGTCGGTCAGATTAAGGATGTTCTGGTGGCCGTTGGCGATACGGTAAAAGCAGGCAAGATGGTGGTTGAGATTGATCCGACCTTGCAACCGGCCAAGGTTGAAACCAATCGGGCCCAAATGGCACGGCTACAGGCTGAACTGGCCGATCAGCGCGCCCAGATGGATTTTGCCGAGTTGCAATTCAATCGGCAGACGCAATTAAAAGCACAAAACGCCACGCGTGAAGAATCCTTTGAATCGAGCCGGATGAGTATGTCTTCGGCCAGCGCCAGAGTGGACGCGATTAACGCGCAAATCCGCCAGGTTGAGGCGACCTTAAAACTCGACGAAGAAAGTCGTCAGCACACCCAGGTGTTGGCCCCGATTTCCGGCACCGTGGTGTCGCTCAATGCACGTCCCGGACAAATGGTGGGTGCGCCGCAGCCGGCGACGGCGTTGATGCGGATTGCCGATCTTTCCAAAATGACGGTGCAAGCTCGCGTGGCCGAAATTGATGTCACCCGCTTGCGGCGCGGCATGACTGCCAATTTCACCACGCCCGGCTATCCTGGCAAGCAATGGTCGGGCAAGCTGCGGCAAGTCATTCCGGTGCCAGCCGATGGCACTGGCGAGCAAGGCAAGCAGACTTTTTATAACGTCTTGTTTGAAGTCGATAATGCCGAGCAGGAATTGATGAGCGGCATGAGCACGCAAGTCCAGTTTATTGTTGCGCAAGCTCAAGGTGTGGTGTTGATACCGATTAAATTATTGGGCAATCCCGATGCTGACGGTTTGTATAGCGCCAATGTATTGAGTGCTAACTTGCAACTCAGTGTGCGCAAATTGACGATTGGTTTGCGCAACGAGCAGCAAGCCGAAGTGTTATCCGGTCTGGCCGTTGGCGAACAAATGCTGGTCGGGCCGGTGCCTGCTATCCTGCTCAAGCCGAAACAAATAAAGCCGATCGTGCCTGGCGTGACTGAAAATGTGACCAATACGTCAGCTAACACCAAAGTACTTCCTTCTGCGGCGTTGCAAACGTTGACTCAAAGTCCTGCGCCAGCTAGCGTTGCAGAGGGCAAAAGCACGGCATCGGGGGCGCGTTAATGGTGGCGCTCATGAGATGCACGATGCGCCGTCTGTTTTCTTTTTTTCATCTGAAATTTTCGTCAGCCCCATCCTCCTCCTCGCTATTGTTGGGCCTTATGTGCGCCGCCTTAGCCGGATGTGCGCATAAAATCCCGCTATCGGAACCGCCTCCGGCGGTAGAAATGCCCGCTGGCTGGACCTTGAGCGGGAAAGCCGGCGATCAGGAATGGCCCGATAACGATTGGTGGAAACGCTTCGGCAGCAATGAGCTGACCGAGCTGGTTAATCAGGGGCAGAAAAGTAATCTCGAAATCGCCGCAGCGCTTTCACGTGTGCGCCAGGCTGAAGCGCAGGCGCGGATTGCCGGTGCGCCGTTGTTACCGGCTGCTGACTTTACTTTAAGTGGTAATCGCGATTTGCCGCTGGCCCATAGCGGCAGCGCCAGCACCTCAACTAATGGAATGTTTGAGGTCAGTTATGAAATCGACTTCTGGGGCAAAAACAAGGCCAGCCTTGCTGCGGCGCAAGCTTCGTTAAACGCCAATATCTATGATCGCCAAACCGTCGCATTGACGGTCACCAGCGGCATCGTGTCGACCTTTTTACAAGTGTTGTCATTGCACGACAGGCTCGACATCGCGCACGAAAACGTCGCCAATGCAGAACGCGTGCTGGTTCTGGTCGATGCGCAAAGCAACGCCGGGGCGGCGTCTCCGCTGGATTTGGCGCGCCAACGCTCCGCTGTGGCCGGGCAAAAAGCCTCGATTCCCGATTTAATGCAGCAAGAGCGTGAGGCCCAATCGGCATTAGCCATTTTGCTGGGACTCTCATCGCAAAACTTCAAGGTCGGCAATCATGGTCTCAACACCATCACCTTGCCGGATGTCACGCCAGGCTTGCCGTCAGAACTGCTCTCGCGTCGGCCCGATATCCGACGGGCCGAGGCCCAACTTGCCGCAGCCAATGCCAACGTCGCAGTGGCACGTGCGGCGTTGTTCCCGAGTATTCGACTGACTGGTTCAACCGGCGCACAAAGCAGCGCCTTGCTATCGTTGTTCAATGGCCCGAATTTACTTGCCAACGTTGGCGCATCGTTGGTGGCACCGATTTTTGATGCCGGACGTCTCAAGAGCGAACGTGATTTAGCCATCGCGCAAAAGCAAGAGTTGGTGCAGCTTTACCGCTCGACCGTGATTGCCGCGTTGTCCGAAGTCGATACTGTGCTGGGTCAAATTCGTAGCTTAGACGAGCAGCGGGTGTTGAAAACAACGGAAATGGAACAGGCGCGGTTTGCGTTTAATTTGTCTGAAATCCGCTATAAAGTCGGCGCAGAAGATTTGATGACCGTGCTCGATACCCAGCGTGCGCTATCGGACGTGCAGAACGAATTAGGGAAGCTGAAATTGAAGCGCTTACAGGCGACGGTGTCTTTGTATAAGGCGCTTGGGGGCGGCTGGCAGGATGACGCCAGTATGCAAAAAGTCAGCGAATAGGACATCGACAGGCTGCCAGAGTACGCATTGCCAAGTCAGGCGCGGTATGCAACAAAAATATGCAACGTCGGGAAGAACGAATGATTCTGGAAACGGCGGCGGAAAGACCGCCAATTGATATTCCGCGAATATGCGCTGCACTGCATATTCGCGGATTAGGGTTTAGCGTTTTTTGTCTGACTTTACGGTAAATTTTAAGTAATTAGCGACCATCCTCGGTACTGTATCTTGGGCTTGACTGAACACTATGGGGGGATGATCCTGTTTAATCGCACCTATCGTGCTCGAATACCCTCCATCAACAGCTATTGCAAAATTCGATTTTGACAATCGATTTATCCGTGCCATGACTTGTGCCAATGATGCCAAACTATAACCTTGTACATTACGTTCCCTGGCAGGGGCGAGGACTAGCCTGATACGGTTTTCAGGATGAGGATAATTCGGCAAACTCATGCATGCACGCGGATTTAGAACCAGAGCATGAATCACTGATCCAAATCCGATTCTATCGCCATCTTTAATAGAAAAAATTGGAGGAAATTTAAATCTGGGATCTTCATCCAACATTTTTTGCGTGATACACGGGACCCCCTCTTCGGCTAAAACAGGCCACAGTTGTATGCTGGACCTGTCAGCAAATACAATTTCTATGGCAACATCCTCATACTCCGATGGTATCGGAGCACAACGAATCTCTTTTCCATCTGAGATGACTTTTCCGATGGGCGTCCCTAGTGGATAAGGACAACCACGATCTTCATGCTTAAAGTAGCCGCCGTTGATAAACACCGTGGTTCCAGAATTTTCCTCTCCATTATTTTCATTAAGCAGTTCAGCAAGATTAACCAAGTTACCATCTGGACTATTAACAACACTGCCGGTAAATTTGGGATCAAGGGAAAACCAGACAAGTTCCTGAAAATCTGGTGGTTGCTCTAAATCGACCACTCCCGTTAGTTCGAGCTTCTTGGTATTCCCTTCAAAAGCACACCTTAATCCCACTTGTTCAAAATCTTTTCTTGAACCCCTCAATTTGACAAGAACAGCCATTTTGTCCAGGGCTTTTACACTGATTATTTCACGTACGCGCTTTCCTATCTTTTTTGCTTCAAAAACAGCTTCAAGTTGATCGACAACATTTTTAACATTACGAAACCTCGAGGGTATAACTGAATCATTAGCACCTGCCTTCAAAGGTAGAAAAGGCACCATTGGAATTCCGCCAGACGAAAAAATATATGACATGTCATCCTTTTTGAATAAATAAAGTTACGCAGCCTGCAGCGTATGAAGTTGAAAACAGACCTACCATGTTAGACAAAATCGGCAATTCTGCACGATAACAACTCGCATCATCACTAACAAATCGCTCATTGGGATAAAGGCCTCTTGGAGCGATGGGTGATTTGGTGCTGCGTTCAATACGGAGAATTTCCCTTGCATTGAAGGCACTCCATAGCGGACATGAAGAAATCTGCATCCCGATACAAGCAACACAAAAAGTGCGTAGCAGTCTTACCAGATGATAGGCGGGGATGGCGATAAGGCCATTGAACAAGGTTTGGCAAATGCCGTCTGGTACAAATGCGCGCTGACACGGCCGCAGATGAAAGGCTTGATGCGACGTCAGGATGCTGCCGCAATTTAGGGATACGCTGATGTGGTTTAGCCTGATCGCCACATCCGGCGTGCTGGCGTACCTGACCTGGAGCACGCTATGTGTGATCCGTGCTTTTATACTCTGCGGCACGATACGCCGGTCCGGCGCAGTCTCGCTATAAGGACAAATATTGACCAATCTGTCGAGAATTTGCGTGCCGGTCCAACTGCCGTTTTCAGGCCAAAAAAACTTAAACGGCCATTGGTGCTGTCAAGGCCGGGTGATGCTGATAATCAACCAATGAAAAATCAGACGGTTCTATTTTTTCTAGCCATTCTGGTTCGTACCGTCCTGTCGCCGCAAAATCAGGAACACGATCAGCAATCACTAAACTTGGCGCAGCGTATGGTTCACGCTTTAATTGTTCTTGCAGCATATCGAGATGATTTTCGTAAATATGTGCGTCGCCAATAAAATAGGTAAACCAGCGCGGCTTATAGCCTGTCAATCGGGCGACCAGATGCAGTAGGGCCGCGGCCTCAGCCAGATTAAACGGCGCGCCTAAACCGATATCATTGCTTCTGATGTACAAACACAGCGAGATTTCTTTAGTCGCCGCATTGGGCAGGAATTGATAGAGAAGATGGCAGGCCGGAAGCGCAACGGCGTCTAAGTCGGCGCAATTCCAGCCATGAAACAAGATACGCCGACTGCCGGGGTTGGCGATGATGGTGTCGAGGCAATCGCGCAGTTGATCGATGGCTTTGTATAGCAGCACCTTTTCTTGCCCGTCATCTTGTACGGAAGAGATCAGTTTGAATCCATTTTTCTGCGCATCCGTGATTTGCGCAGCCTCCGTTGTCGCCAGTAGTTTGTACGCAGGCCATGCGCGCCACTGAACGCCATACACCGGGCCCAAATCGTCTTCGCCGAGTCGATACGGGTTGGCTCGCCACGTCGCATTTTCATTGGCGTTCTGATCCCAGACTTTGCAGCCTAGTGCACGAAAATCTGCCGCACTTCGCGATGCTCTGAGAAATCCGCACAGCTCCCCGACGATCGACTTAAAAGCCAGTCTTTTGGTGGTGACAGCAGGAAATCCTTCTTTCTGAAGATCAAACCGCATCATCGCGCCCGGCATGCTGATGGTTCTGATGCCTGTGCGGTTTTCTTGCCAACTTCCGTTGTCAAGAATCATCTGTACGAGGTCGAGATATTGCTTCATTTACATTTTCTCCGGCGCGCTACAAGGCAAAAAGTGCCGTCAGCTATTTTTTTATGCAACTGACAGTATACCGATTGGATGTCGATCTTTAATAGAGGTTTGAGAGTCGTGTTGCGGGAATAATGGGGTAGGCCTTGTAAAATTGAAAACTTCGCTGAAATGCTTTCTTTTTGTTACAAAATGAAAGGCCGGAAAGCGTGAATTTCAGAGGTTTTTTCTGTATCGTAAGCGATGGACTTTTGACCCGCCAGATGTTGTTATTCGGGTTTTAATTATTTTTTATTTGCGTGTCAATGTCTATGGTTGTCATAGATGGCTGCCATAGATACGCGCACTACTTTCAGGAGATATGATGCTTCGTTCAGAAACGCTTTTTGGTAAGCGCGAAACCCCCACACCGACTTCCCCTCTCGGATCATCGAACAGCTTGTCGTCTAATAGCCCTTCCAGTTTTGCTAAACCGATTAATCCAGTGAGTACACCTGCAGCAGTTCCCCCACAGTCAAGCGCTTCGAGCACCAACGAAGGCGGCAGCAAGCTCATCGTCGGTCCGAATATCAAACTGAAGGGCGTAGAAATTACCGATTGCGATACCTTGGTAGTTGAAGGACGGGTTGAAGCGACGATGCATTCGCGCGTCATTCACATTGCCGAAAAGGGCGCTTTCAAAGGTTCTGCTGAAATCGATCTGGCTGAAATCCATGGTGAATTCGATGGTGATTTGATCGTCCGCGAAAAACTGGTGATTTATGCCACAGGCAAAGTCTCGGGAAAAATTCGTTACGGCAAAGTCGTGATTGAAGAAGGCGGCCAATTGATTGGCGAAGTCCAAGTAGTCGGTACCGCCCCATCTAAAGCAGCATTGACCCCGCCGGTAGCGGTTGCATCGACCACCGTTTAATTGGTTAATGTGTAATTAAAGTTTAACGTCAGATCCAGACTAACCCGGGCCGCTGTGAAAGCTAGCCCGGGTTTTGTTCGTCTGCTGCAGGCATGCGACAATAGCGCCTTTCGCCTACAGTGCGTTTCAGCACGGGCCATTTCTTCACAACAAGAAAAACATGAGCCATCCAGAATATATCCTTACCTTGTCCTGCCTCGATCAGCGCGGGATTGTGCATCGCGTGTCCGGTTTTCTGGCCGAATATGGTTGCAATATCATCGATTCAGCCCAGTTTGGGGATGCGCAATCGCAACTGTTTTTTATGCGCGTGCATTTTTCGTCAGAAAATCCGGCGATTGCTGATGAGGCGTTACGCACAGCCTTCGCTGCATTAGCAGCCAGCATGCAAATGAACTGGCAATTGAACGATGCGGCAAAAAAACCGCGCATGTTGTTGATGGTGTCCAAAATCGGGCATTGCCTCAACGATTTGCTGTTTCGTTACAAAAGCGGTTTGTTGCAGGTGGAGATTCCGGCGATTGTGTCTAATCACACCGATTTCTATCAATTAGCCGCCAGCTACAACATTCCTTTTCATCACCTGCCGCTGGCGAACGGCGCATCGGCTAGCGCTAAGCAGGCGCAAGAAGCCCGCATTTTGGAGCTGATCGAATCGCAAAACGTTGATTTGGTGGTCCTGGCGCGCTATATGCAAATTTTGTCACCAGCGTTATGCACGGCGTTGACGGGCCGGGCAATTAAC
The DNA here is from genome assembly GCF_052976905.1 of Glaciimonas sp. GG7. NCBI lineage: Bacteria > Pseudomonadati > Pseudomonadota > Betaproteobacteria > Burkholderiales > Oxalobacteraceae > Glaciimonas > Glaciimonas sp. GG7. Next base: position 75,210 of record NZ_JBRIIQ010000005.1, read on the forward strand.
ATCCATCATTCTTTTCTCCCCAGTTTTAAAGGTGCCAAGCCCTACTATCAAGCGCATGACCGGGGCGTGAAGCTTATTGGCGCGACGGCGCATTTTGTCACCGGCGATTTAGATGAAGGCCCGATTATCGAGCAGGATGTGGCCCGGGTAGATCATGCGATGGCACCCGATACACTCACCGCCATCGGGCGCGATGTGGAATCTGTGGTGCTGGCGCGTGCGGTGAAATGGTTTGTAGAGCGCCGCATTTTGCTCAATGGCCATAAAACGGTGGTATTCAAGTAGGCGTTTTTGCCTGTTTCAGAGAAATACCCTGAATAGCAAAACAGGCACCTAGAGCGCCTGTTTTGCTATTCAGGGAGACTGACACCGACTACGAATTCATTTCTAAACTGATAATGGTCAATGCGCCGTCACATTTGTTAATCGAAAATTTGACCGCATCGCCAGACTTAAATTGATGCAGCATCTCGCTATCGCTGACGTTAAACGCCATTGTCATCGCCGGCATCCCGAAGTTGGGGATTTGGTGATGTTTAATGGTGATGGCGCTCTTGATCGGATCGACTTTAACGATCTCGCCATCGACCAATGGCAATGCACCGTTTTCATTCGGTTCATTCGCCATTTCTGTACTGGCAGGTTGATTGGTCGTGTCAGCCATGCTGGTTAAGGGGATGCCGATCAACAAAGTGGTCACAATGACCATTAAATTACTTAATAGGTACAGGTGATTCATTGAGAGTGATCCTTTCTGAGTAAGTCTGCAAAATCGTACTGTCTGCATCTGGGGGCTTAGTCTAAATAATGATGGGGCCTTACTTTATTCGACTAAGATTTTCCTATGCTCGGTGACAGAGGATAAAAAACAAACAAGTTTTACAGGTCGTTACTTGTTACTTAATCAGAAACATCGATCATTATTTACCAGCCATGACCTCAATCTGCCCCTTCATTCCCGCTTCAAAATGCCCCGGCTCCAGACAGGCGAAATCGACCGTCGTGACCTGATTAAACTTCCATATTAATTCCCCGGTTTTGCCCGGTGCTACGGTGATTTGATTGGCCTCGTGGTGCTGCATGGCCGGCATTTGTCGCATCATTTGAGCGTGTTTAGCCAGCTCGGCAGTATTTCCAATTACCATTTCATGCGCGAGTTTGCCATTGTTAGCGACGATGAATTTGATCGTTTCGCCTTGTTTGACACTGACATTAGCAGGGCTGAAGCGCATGTTGTCGGCCATGGCGATGTTGACGGTGCGGCTTGCTGCGCTGGCTTTTCCGGGCACGCCTGTTGCGCTATCGCTAGCAGAGTGTTGATGGGCATTATCGGCATAGGTCACGTTGGTGATCGTCAGTGCACTCAAGGCCAGAGCTGCAAAAAAAGAGGATGAAAAAGACGAAGAAGAGAAGGGTGTGTTCATAGTTTGTCGCTTTAATAGTAATGGAGTGAAATTAATCTTTGGACAGTCCGTCCAGAATCGGACAATCAGCCCGAGTATCCCCATGACAACTTGCCGCTAGCCGTTCCAGCGTCAGCTTCATGGCCTGCAATTCACTGATTTTTGTATCTAGCTCCCGCAGATGTTCTTGCGCTAGTTGTTTGACCTTGCTGCTAGGGCGCGACTGGTCTAGCCACAGACCGATGAGGGCGCTGATTTGTTTCATCGAAAACCCCAGTATCCGGCTTTGACGTATAAAGCGCAGTAAATGCACATCGCGTTCGGAGTAGGTGCGGTAACCGGCCTCGGTACGGATTGCTGCCGGAATCAAGCCAATCTCTTCGTAATGCCGAATCATCTTGGCAGAGACGCCGGAGGCCTGCGCCGCGCCGCCAATATTGACGCGCTCAGTATCCATTGTCGATCTCCTCCGAAGATGACATTGACCTATCTTTCTCCGGTTGCCAGCGCCGCAACAGTAAGGCATTACTCACCACGCTAACACTGCTAAACGCCATGGCCGCACCGGCTAGCACCGGATTTAAATACCCCAACGCGGCCAAGGGAATCCCAACCACGTTATAGGCAAAGGCCCAAAACAGATTTTGTCGGATTTTGTAATAAGTCCGGCGCGAGATCGTGATGGCATCAGCGACTAACGCCGGATCGCCGCGCATGAGGGTAATCCCTGCTGCATGCATGGCGACATCGGTCCCGGTCGACATGGCGATGCCCACATCGGCGGCGGCCAGGGCCGGTGCGTCGTTGATACCGTCGCCGACCATGGCCACGACCGCGCCGTTTTTCTTTAAATTGTGTATGGCGGCGGCTTTGTCAGCGGGCAAAATTTCTGCATAAATGTCAGTAATCCCGAGTTGTTTGCCAACAGCGTTGGCGCTGCCCCAATTGTCGCCACTGAGCATGGCGACCCGGATCGAGAGTTGCTGCAAGCGTGTAACAGCCCTTTTGGCCGAGGGTTTGACGCTATCGCCAAACGCCAATAATCCCCGCACAATTGGCTTGCCAACAACATCGATGGGAGTACTTGCACACCAGGAAATCGTGCGGCCATCTGCCGCCAATAAAGATGCGCGTGCCGCCAAAGGACCAAGATCAACGCCCAGCTCCTGCATCCAGCGTGTACTGCCGAGATAGTAGAGGTCTTGCTCAATACGTGCCTCTACGCCACAGCCAGCGACGGTGCGAACTTGCGTGGCGATGGGGAATGACAGATTTTGTGCCGCAGCGGCGGTAAGGACTGCACGCGCCAGCGGGTGCTCACTACTGCGTTGGACCGCTGCTGCCAGGGTCAGCAATGCAGTGGCATCGTCGCCGTCACCGTGACCCAGGCTAGCCTGATAAGCGATCAGGGTAGGGCGGCCAGCGGTCAGGGTGCCGGTTTTGTCGAAAGCGACGACGTTAATTCGATGGGCTATTTCGAGCGCTTCTGCGTCTTTGATCAAGATCCCGTAACGCGCCGCCACGCCAGTGCCGACCATGATCGCAGTCGGCGTTGCCAGCCCCAGCGCGCAGGGGCAAGCGATCACTAACACGGCGACGGCGTTGAGGATGGCTTGCTCCCAGTTACCGTTAGTGAGGCCCCAGCCGAGCAGGGTCAGCAAGGCCACCACCAATACAACCGGGACAAAAATTGCGCTGACCTGATCGACCAGACGTTGAATCGGCGCTTTAGCGGCCTGCGCCTGCTCAACCATACGAATGATGCGCGCCAAGGTGGTTTCGGCCCCTATCGCGGTAGTGACAACCAGCAGCACGCCCTCGCCATTGATGGCCCCGGCACTGACCTGATCATCCGGTTGTTTGGCTACCGGCAGGCTTTCGCCGGTGAGCATGGACTCGTCAACATGGCTGCGTCCTTCGGCAACCTTGCCATCGACTGCGATACGTTCTCCGGCACGTACCACGATGATGTCATGCACGCGCAATGCTGCGATGGCGACCTGATGATCTATCCCCTCACGCCGGACAGTCGCATGTTCGGGGCGCAAGGCCTGCAAGGCGCGAATCGCATCGGTGGTCTGGCGTTTGGCACGCGTTTCCAGCCATTTCCCGAGCAGCACCAAAGTAATGACCGCCGCCGACGCTTCAAAATACAAGTGCTGACCGGCCATTACGTGCAGATTCGGTATCAATAATTGATACAGCGATAGCCCAAACGCTGCACTCGTTCCGAGCGCCACTAGCACATCCATATTCCCGGTGCCAGCTTTGAGCGCACGCCACCCAGATCGATAAAACCGTGCGCCAAGCCAGAATTGCACGGGGGCCGCAAATAGAAGTTGCCACCAACCAGGCAATTGCCACTGGCTACCAAACACCATCAGCAGCATCGGCATGATCAACGGGGCGGTGAGAAGGGCGGATACGGCGACCGGCCACCAACTTGGCCATAACCAGTTTGAACTGGCCGATTGCGTTTGCGAGGATGCTGCGGTTGGCAACGCTGCCGTATAACCAGCGGCTTCGACGGCAGCGATGAATTGTTCAGATGACACCGCGCCGACCGTCTCGATGAAGGCGCTATCAGTGGCCAGATTGACGGTGACAGCCTGTACACCCGGAATTTTTTTGAGGGCTTTCTCCACCCTCCCGCTGCACGAGGCGCAAGTCATGCCCGTGATGGCGAGCGTCATTGCTTCTTGTTTAACCTGATATCCCGCTTGTTCTACGGCAGCCACCAACGCGCCAATAGCGGTCGTTTGATCGGAGGCGATAGTCGCCACCTCTGTGGCCAGATTGACACTGACATTCCTGACCCCGGCAACTTTGTGTAATGCTTTTTCGACCCGTCCAACGCATGACCCGCAATGCATCCCTTCAATGGGTAATTGAAATTCGGTCAGGTTATCGGTGCTGAGTGCGCTAAGAATGTTGTCCATAGAAAAGTCCCGCTAAAACAATGAGAATGAGACGATGATAGACCTTCCTACAATAGTAAGGTCAAGATACATTTTATCGATTGTTTCTTGAACGCCATACTGCTAAACCTTACAGTGTGCTGTGATGAGCGCCATGAAAAAAGCCAGATTTCTACAATGTAAAAATCTGGCTTTGCTGTTTGTGCGGCTTGTATCTTCGCGCTGAAAGCCTACGATAATATCCGACGCAACCAGCTACCGATATCGGCGACTTCTTGTACACACACTGAATGCTGCATCGGATACGTATGCCATTGAATCTGATACCCGAGTTGCTGCAAAATCTCTCGGGACTGTTCGGCCCGGTTGAGAACAACCACCGGATCAGCACTGCCATGCGCCATAAAAATCGGCGTGTCTTGATTGGCGGCGGAGCGCTCAGCCTCAACCTTGTCACGCAGCGGCAAATAGCCCGACAAACACATGATTCCTGCCAGTTTTTGTGGATAACGCAAACCGGTTTGCAAAGCCATTGCACAACCTTGAGAAAATCCGGCGATGACGATTTTGTCCGCAGAAATCCCGCGCGTAATTTCTTGCGCAATGAGCGCGTCAATCTGCGCCTGCGAATTGCGTAATCCGGCTTCATCTTCGCGCTTGACCAAATCGGCCGAAAAAATGTCGTACCAGGCTGGCATGACATGGCCGTTGTTAATAGTCACCGGCATAGTGGGCGCATCGGGAAACACAAAGCGAATGCCCGGACAGCCGTGCAGGTCCAGTTCTTTAACGATAGGCACAAAATCTGAGCCATCGGCACCCAGGCCGTGCATCCAGATAACGCTCGCCGTGGGTGTGGCCGAAGTGCTGATTTCTTGGGTATTGAGGAGTGTGGTCATGGAAACTGGATGCGTGAATAGTTAGACGGTGGGTGGGCGGAGTGCCGATTTGGGCCGAAATACCTTACAGATAGTCGCGTCGGTCTCAATATACGGACCGCCAATCAGATCGATGCAATAGGGAATGGCGGCAAAGATGCCAGAGACTTTTTGCTCGCCATTGGCATTCTTCAGACCTTCGAGCGTTTCCCGGATTGATTTCGGTTGTCCTGGCAGATTGAGAATGAGCGCGGCGTGGTCGGCAGTTTCGCGAATCACGGCAACCTGACGCGATAAAATCGCGGTCGCAACGAATTGCAGGCTGATTTGTCGCATTTGTTCGCCAAAGCCGGGTATTTCCTTGGTCGCCACTGCCAGCGTTGCTTCCGGGGTCACATCGCGCCGCGCCGGACCGGTGCCGCCCGTGGTGAATACCAGATCGCAATGATATTCATCGACTAAGGCAATCAGGGTTTGTTCGATTACTGCCTGCTCATCGGCGATCAGGCGGGTTTCTGCCATCCACGCACTGGTCAGCACGGCGCTCAACCAGTCTTGCAAGGCAGGAATCCCTTGATCTTGATAGACGCCGGTACTGGCGCGATCCGAGATCGACACCAGCCCGATTTTCAGGCGGCGTTGCTCTGAGGGAATTTTGTTAGAAATCGTCACGCTCATCGTCTTCATCGCTGATGTCGTCATCACCTTCGTTCGCATTTTTCTTGTTCAACTCTTTTAACAGTTGGAAAATCTCGCGATACGCCTTAGGCGGTTTGTTTTCAGCTTGCTCTTTGCGTGCGTTGCGGATCAAGGTGCGGGTGTGCTGTACATCCAGATCAGGATGTGCGGCCAGCAACAAGGTCAATGCGCCATCGTCTTTGAGCAGGCGATCGCGATGCCGTTCCAGCGCGTGCATGGACGCGGTATCGGCTTTCGACAAGCCTCTCCAGCTATCGAGCGTTTTCTGGATCTCGGCCAGTTCGTGCGGTTCTAAAGTCCGCATTTTTTTGCCGACATATTGGGTCTGGCGGCGACGGCCTTCGTGATCCTTGATTTGCTGGCATTGCAAGATGGCGTCACGCACATCTTCAGGCATCGGTACGCGTTTAACGCGGTCGCGCGATTCGGCGATCAATTCTTCGCCAAGCTTTTGCAGCGCAGTCATTTCGCGCTTCAGTTGGGATTTGGACGGGCGGTCGTATTCTTGTTCGAACTCGGTGGACTGAAAGCCGCAGGAGCCGCGATTTGGATTTGGCATGATGTAGGGGTAAAACCATTGTCTTTAAACGATTGCTATGATAACCGTTTTAGCATCAGGCGTTGTCGCTCATTCACGGCTCATTTGCCTGTTTTAAGGGCATTTTGATGCAGCAAACATGCGCTAAGTCATTGAATTTCAGAGAAATAGATATATTCCGTAATGATGGTAAAAAGATAAATTATTTAGTCTGAAAAATCACCGTATCTCCGATTGGGAATAGCCGGAAGCGATAAATAGCGCGAACCGCATGATCTTTTCAGCACCTATATTAGTTATCCGAAAGACTGAGTTAAACTGCGCAATCGACCGCGCTTTTGCGCACCAACCCTCACGTTCACTAAAGAAAACCAGCTCATGAGCGCATCCGTATTTATCCATACTCAAGACCAGTTACAACAACTTGCCCAAGACGTTTTGCGTTACGCACGAGAAAAAGGCGCTTCTAACGCTGCCGTCGATATCAGCGAAGGCAGCGGCCTCTCGGTCGGCGTGCGCCGCGGTAGCATCGAAACCATCGAGCAAAACAAAGACAAAGGCATGGGCGTGACCGTCTATCTGGGCGAAGAAGGCCACACCCGGCGCGGCAACGCCAGCACCTCCGATTTTTCGGCGCAGTCGCTCAAAGACACCGTGGACGCGGCCTATAACATCGCCCGCTTTACTGCCGAAGACGATTGCGCCGGTTTGCCCGATCAAGACATGCTGGAAATGCATCCGCGCGACCTCAAACTTTGCACGCCGTGGCTGATCTCCACCGAAGAAGCCGTGGCCTTAGCGCAACGTTGCGAAGCGGCCGCGTTTGCCGTCGATAAGCGCATCAGCAACAGCGAAGGCGCTGGCGTGTATGTCCAGCAATCGCATTTTGTGAGCGCCAATTCACGCGGTTTCATGGGTGGCTATCCGTTCTCGCGCCACACGTTGTCGGTCTCGCCCATCGCTGGCAAGGGCGGGAAAATGCAGCGCGATAGCTGGTATTCGTCTGTGCGCGATCCTAAAAAAATGGCCAAACCGGAAGCGGTAGGCCGCTATGCCGCTGAACGTGCGCTGGCACGTTTGAATGCGCGTCAACTTGATACCCGCAAATGCCCGGTCTTGTTTGAAGCGCCGTTGGCAACCGGCTTGCTAGGCGCTTTTGTGCAAGCGGTATCTGGCGGGGCGTTGTATCGCAAATCGACTTTTCTGCTCGATACCCTCGGCAAATCAGTATTCGCGCCACACATCCAGATCGTCGAAGATCCGCACATCGTCGGCGCAGTCGGCTCATCTCCGTTCGACGATGAGGGTGTCAAAACTCAGCGTCGCGACGTGGTAAAAGATGGCGTTGTACAAGGCTATTTCTTATCCACCTATTCAGCCCGCAAACTCGGCATGACGACTACCGGCAACGCTGGTGGTGCGCACAATCTGACTTTTGCTTCGTCATTGACCAAGCCGACTGATAACTTCAAGGCGATGCTGAAAAAATTGCATACCGGGCTATTGGTGACGGAATTGATGGGGCAGGGCGTTAATTACGTGACCGGCGATTATTCACGCGGTGCGTCCGGGTATTGGGTCGAGAACGGTGTGATTCAGTATCCGGTTGAGGAAATTACGATTGCCGGGAATATGAAAGAAATGTTGGCGCAGATTGTGGCTATCGGGGCCGATACGTTGACGCGGGGGACGGCGCAGACTGGATCGATTTTGATTGAGAGTATCACGGTTGCGGGGAATTGATTACAGCGTATTAAAGGCAGTATTTGTGAAACACCATAAAATCCGTTCGTACTGAGTAGGCAATACGTTACTCAGTACGAACGGATTTTTGAATTCAAATATCAACAGCCTGTTTCACGTCCAACCGGCCTAATGCGATTCCAGCTAGCTACATCATCAGGTACAGACGCACTCTGATCACATTGTGCAATCAAGTCTGCCAAAGCATAAGCAGGCCGTTTCGATTTCAACAGTACCCCTTCAGGGCGAATATCAACTGATAACTTGTCGCCAGGCACGACCTTGAGTTGGCTAAGTAGCTCCGCAGGCAAACAAACAGCAGCGCTATCACCCCACTTTTGAATTAAAAGTTCCATTTGTAGGTTTCCTTAATGTCGCTATTTCAAGGCTATATCAGCCACCCAAATACGCCTCCAACACCTTCGGATTGTGCAACAAATTAGCCCCCGTATCAGTCAACACAATCTTCCCGGTTTCCAGCACATAACCATGCTGCGCAATCCGCAACGCTTGCCGCACGTTTTGTTCGACCAGCAAAATAGTCAGTCCGGTACGGTTGATTTCCACAACGATCCGAAAAATTTCCTGAATCATCAGCGGGGCCAGTCCCATGGACGGTTCATCGAGCAGCAATACGCGTGGCTTTGCCATCAGGGCGCGGCCAATGGCGAGCATTTGTTGTTCGCCGCCGGAGAGATTGCCGGCCAGACCTTGCTTGCGTTGTTGCAGTACCGGGAATAGCGAATAGACCCATTCCAGATCCTGTGTAACTTGCGCTTTGTCACTGCGGGTATAGGCACCCAGCGCCAGATTTTCAGCGATGGTCAGCGTGGTCAAAATAGCGCGGCCTTCGGCGACTTGCACTACGCCGCTTTGGACGATTTTGTGCGGCGATAGTTTGGTGAGGTCACGATCATCCAGCAATACTTTGCCGCGCGTCGGCTTGAGCAAGCCTGAGATCGCCAGCAATGCGGTACTTTTTCCTGCGCCGTTGGCTCCGACCAGTGCTGTGATTTCGCCTTCGTTGAGAGTCAGGTTAATACCTTTGACCGCCTCGATATGACCGTAAGAAACCGCCAGGTCTTGCACGCTTAAGATAGGCTTCATGACGCTTCTTCCTTACCCAGATAAGCTTCGATCACTTCCTGATTATTTTTGATTTGATCGGGCGTGCCTTCGGCGATGATGCGGCCAAAGTTGAGCACGGCGATGCGGTCGCACAAGCCCATCACAAAGCGCATATCGTGCTCGATCATAAAGATGCTGAAACCGCGTTCCTTGATGTTCAGAATCTCGCGCATCAACTCGGTTTTTTCGGATGGATTCATCCCGGCGACAGGCTCATCGAGCAGCAATAATTTCGGCTTGGTGGCAAGTGCCCGGGCAAACTCCAGCTTGCGTTGTTCGCCGTAAGACAAACTATCGGCCAGCGTGTGCGCCTTGTGGTCGAGACGTACCCACGACAATAATTCCAGCGCTCTTTCGCGTGCTTTGGCCTCGATATTGCGATAGCCGGGCAGATTAAGCAGCAAGCCGACGATGCCGTAATCCATATGATCGTGCATGCCGACGACGACGTTTTCGAGCAGCGTCATTTCCTTGAACACGCGGATATTCTGGAAAGTACGGGCGATCCCGCGTTCGGTAATTTTATGCGGCGCAACTTTGCCGATATCCTGACCGTCAAAGGCAATATTGCCGCCCGAGGCGCGCAGCAAGCCGGTGATCAGATTAAAGACCGTAGTTTTGCCTGCGCCGTTAGGGCCGATCAGACCGAAGATACCGCCTTGCGGGACGGTCAGATTGACGTCTTGTAAGACTTGCAGGCCGCCGAAATTTTTGCTGAGATTGTTAAGTTGTAGCATCAGCTTGCCTTTCCAGTCTGCGCGCTTGGTTTGTTTTTTCTGAAAAGATTACGCATCCGGCGCGGGTCCCAAATGCCCTTCGGCAAATACAGAATCACCAGCACCAGAATGATGCCATTGGCTGCCAACCGGAAATCTTTGAAATGACGCAGTACTTCCGGCATCAACGTCAGCAAGGTCGCGCCCAGAGTCGGTCCGATCAGATTGCCAGTACCGCCGAAGACCGCCATCGTCAGGATATCTACGGCGTTTTCAAACGCATAATTTCCCGGCCCGATCGTAAAGGTGTAATGCGCGTTAAGCGCACCAGCCACACCAGCGATGGTCGCGCCGATCACAAACGCCAGCAGCTTGTATCCGGCCACATTGACGCCCATTAAACGGGCTGCGATTTCATCTTCTTTAATGGCCTCAAATGCACGCCCGATTTTGGAGCGTCGGATGCGTGCCAATACATACAACGTGACCGCCAGCAGCAACACGATATGCCACCACTCGGTTGTCGGAGGAATGCCATTGAGCCCCATCGGGCCGCCGGTAATATCCATATTCAGCACCACCACCCGGACGACTTCGCCAAAGCCCAGCGTCGCCATCGCCAGATACACGCCCGACAAACGCAGGGTCGGGATGCCGATAATCAGCGCCACCAGCGCCGGTAAAGCCCCACCCACCGCCAGCGCTACCGGAAACGGCAAGCCGGTGTTCATGCTGATTAAGGCTGCAGCGTAAGCGCCTATCCCCATGAACGCCGCATTTGCCAGCGACAGTAAACCGCACGATAGCGTGACGTAAATTGATAGCGCCAGCATCGCATTGACGCCGACGCTGAACACCACCGTGTTATAGGTTGCCCAGAAACTCTCCCACCATTCCATGAAGCTCATCGGTTACGCCTTTCTTTCCAGCACTTTGCCGAACATGCCTGAGGGCCTGACCAACAAGATCAAAAACAGTAAACCGAAGCCAACCGCATCGCGAAAGTCGCTCGAAATATAGGCCACCGTCAACACTTCCGCGAAGCCCAGAAACAGCCCGGCGATCATCGCGCCACGGATATCGCCCATGCCGCCCAGAATGATCACAGCAATCCCTTTATGCAGCATCGGCTGCCCCATAAACGGCGTAATCGCATTGAACGACAAACCAACCAAAACGCCCGCCGCGCCACCCAAAGCCGCCGCCGCAAATGACGTCAGATAAAACAGACCTTCAACATTAATGCCCAGCAGATATGCCGCCTTTGGCGACTCCGCAATGGCGCGCAAGGCGCGTCCCAATTGCGTGCGGCGCATCACGACCAGCAACACCAGCATGAGCACAAACGAAATGACGACGATGCCAATCTGCACGGCTGTCAGGTGCACGTTACCGAACGTAAAACTGTCTTCCGGGATGATCCCCTGCGGAAAACGTTTGTTTTCAGCGCCAAACAAACCTTGCGCAACATTCGTCAAAATAATCGCCACGCCGATGGTCGCAATCATAGGTGCCAGATGCGGTGCATTGCGTTTGCGCAGAGGTCGCAACACCACATAATCGACTACCAGACCGATCACGCCCGATCCCAGCATCGCCAGCAACATTGCCAGCCAAAGCGGCAGCGCTAATTGCTCGACCAGCAGAAGCGCCATATAACTACCTAGCATAAAAATCGCGCCGTGCGATAAATTGATCACGCCGAGTACGCCAAACACCAGCGTGAAACCTAGCGCAAAGAGGGCATATACACTGCCCAGCGTAAGCGCGTTAATAAGTTGTTGTTCGAGCATAGGGAAAATCTTTATAGGTATCGCAAAAAGAGCAGAAAGGAAAAACCAAAGCGAAAGGCACGCCGATGTTATCGGTGTGCCTTTTTATACTTCTTTGCAGCAGAAAAATTTACTTCAACAGAACGAATTTCCCACCTTCAGCAATATTCACAATCGCTTCTTGCTGCGCGTCATAACCGACCGGTTTGCCGCCTGCTTCGGGTGCTTTGCGGAAAGCAAAGCTACCAGTTGCGCCCGCAATTTTCACCGCTGGCAACGCATCGCGCAAAGTGATCCGATCAGCCGCTAATGCACCGCTTAACTTCACCGTCTTGAGTGCTGCTGCGACGATATATAACGCATCGTAAGCCTGCGCCGCAAACTGATCAGGGTCGGTGCCGAACTTTGCCTTGTAGGCCGCAATGAATGCTTTGTTTGCTGGCGTCATGTTCTCCGCCGACCATGGGCTGCCCATGATGGTGCCGTCACCAGCACCTTTGGCAATCTCAAACAGCTTAGGTGAATTCAAGCCATTGCCGCCGATAAACGGTTGCTTCATGCCGAGCGCGCGGGTTTGTAAAATGATGTTCGCCGCTTCTTCAGTCAGGCAAGAGCAGACGATAGCATCAGGATTGGTGGCCTTGATCTTGGTCAACTGCGCCTTAAAGTCAACATCGCCCTTGGCATATGCCTCAGTGGTCGTGACCGGAATGTTTTGCGTAGCCAGCGTCGCTTTAAAAACGTCGTAACCGCTCTTGGTGAAGGCATCGTCATTGCCATAAATGATGGCGACTTTTTTGATCCCGAAATGCTTCACCGCAGCACGCGTGGTTACCGGCAAAACGTCGGCTTCCATCACTGAGTTACGAAACGTAAAAGGTCCCATCGCGGTGATCCCGTCGGCGGTATTGCTGGTACCAAAAGCAACTACTTTCGATGCATTCGCAATCGGGTCGGCTGCAAAAGCTGAATTGGATAAAGTCGGGCCAAATACCAGCAACGCTTTATCCTGGAAAATCAATTTTTTAAAGACGTTAATCGCCTCTTCTTTTTTGCCTTGCTCGTCTTCGATGATCAGGACTAATTTGTCGCCGTTGACGCCGCCCTTGGCGTTGACCTCTTCAGCTGCCAAGGTAAAGCCGTTTTTGATGGCAACGCCGTATTTGGCCGCCGGGCCGGTCAGCGCTGCAGCCAGACCGAGTTTGACATCAGCGGCCAGCGCAGAATGCGCCAAGGTTGCGCCAAGTACCAGCGCGGTCAATGTTTTGAGCATGGGTGTTAATTTCATTTGGAGTTCTCCCTTTGTGGTGCGAATTCTTGGTGTTTTTTGCGTTTATTGTGCGTGTACGTGAGGTGTACGCATGTTCCACTATTTCATAGCGGTGGGAGAGTATAAAGGACTTTTTAAGTTAGGACTTATGCAAAATCGCCCCGGCGACGTTGTGCGCACCTCTGGGGATTTTGGAGGTGATCCATCAACATAATCAGACTCATCGGAAACAGACCGCCGGTTTCAATCCCCGGCAACACCGGCCACAGCAAAAAATGTTAGCCCTAACAAGGCAAAGCCGATAAAGCCGATGGTGATGCACTGCAGCAGCATGAACAGATACGGTTGTGGGTGAAGGCTGGAATTGTCATGCCGTGCAATCTGTAGCAGATAGCACTGGTTATGCATTTTTAGCAATATATCGATTTTTTTAATCTCCCGGCTTAACTTGCTCCATAGAAACTCGTTCAAATGACAGATTTGTAATTACTATGCGTTATTAACGTTTCAATAGCTACATAGGCATACCTAAATAAGCATGCCTAAAACATTATTCGTTATTGATGGCAAGGTCATTCTTGTGTATTATTGGCTCACGACTCACCCCTCGACCGTCTTGCCAGGCTAGATGCTCTTGGGGCGACAGGCCGCCTCCGGGCGGCTTTGTCATTTTCAGAGGATATTTTTGAAAACCATCGTCTACATTGACGGCTACAACCTTTATTACGGTTTGTTGCGCCGATCTCCGTATAAGTGGCTGGATCTATATAAGCTATTTCAGCAACATGTCTTAGACGATCAGGCTGATGTCGTTGAAGTGAGGTATTACACCGCACCGGTCCTTGGTCGGATGTGTGATGATCCGAATTCTCCCAAGAGGCAGCGGACATACTTTCAGGCATTGCGCAAAATGCCACCGCACAAAGTCACTATTATTGAAGGTAAGCATCTTGCCGCAACACCATACCAGCGTCTGGTCAGGCCTCTGCCAGCTGCTCCTGAGCTCAAACAAGTGCAAGTCTATGCTTTTACTGAAAAACACACGGATGTTAATCTGGCATCAGATTTGATTACGGGTGCCTGGACCCAGGCATATGAACAAGCTGTGATCTGTACTAACGATACTGACATCGTTGGCGCTCTTTCTGTAATCCGCGACCATCATCCTGATTTAAAACTGGGCTTGGTCGCGCCGATTAAAGGTAACGATCACAGAAAGATGGCATTTGATCTTGTGCAAAAAACTGACTGGGCAAAGATCCTCAGCCCGGTGCATCTTGAAAACGCATTATTTCCCGATAAGATACCCGGCACAGCGATACGCAAGCCCGATGAGTGGAGGATCGAAGCAAAGATACCCGTTAATGAATCGTCACCCACATGTCGCAATGATTGAGCCGGACGAGTCACCCGGGCACTAACCTCCGTGACTCATCTTTGCGAAAAATCCTTACCCCAATTCCGCCCGCAAATGCGCAATCGCCAACCGCACCTGACGCGGAGCAGTCCCACCAATATGATCGCGCGCGGCAACAGAGCCTTCCAGCGTCAAGACCTCAAATACATCCCCTTCAATCAACTTAGAGAATGCTTGCAGTTGCTCTAAAGACAGATCACTCAAATCGCAACCCTGATCCACGCAATGGCGCACAGTCAATGCCACGGCTTCGTGCGCGTCGCGGAATGGCAGCCCTTTTTTGACCAGATAATCAGCCAGATCGGTAGCAGTCGCATAGCCCTGCAAGGCAGCGGCACGCATGGCTTCTGGCTTGACGGTAATGCCGCTGGCCATGTCGGCGAAGATGCGTAGCGTGTCGGTCAGGGTGTCGACGGTGTCGAATAACGGTTCTTTGTCTTCCTGATTGTCTTTGTTGTAGGCCAGCGGCTGGCCTTTCATCAAGGTCAACAGAGCGATCAAATGACCGTTGACGCGGCCGGTTTTGCCGCGGGCCAGTTCAGGTACGTCCGGGTTTTTCTTTTGCGGCATGATCGATGAGCCGGTGCAGAAGCGGTCGGCGATATCGATGAAGCCCACACGTGGACTCATCCAGATCACCAATTCTTCTGACATGCGTGAGATATGCGTCATCACCAGCGCAGCTGCGGCGCAAAATTCAATCGCAAAGTCGCGATCCGAGACGGCATCGAGCGAGTTGCGGCAAACGTCATCAAAACCCAGCGTGGCGGCAACGCGTTGACGATCAATCGGGAACGTAGTGCCAGCTAGCGCGGCTGCGCCCAGCGGCAGGCGGTTGACGCGTTTGCGACAATCTTGCATGCGCTCGGTGTCGCGCCCGAACATTTCGACGTAGGCTAAAACGTGGTGACCGAAGGTGATCGGTTGCGCCACTTGCATGTGGGTGAAGCCGGGCAAGATCGTGTCGGCGTGTTGCTCGGCTAGCGTCAGCAGGGCTAAGCGCAGGTCGCGCAGCAAACCGCAAATGTCGTCGATTGCGCCGCGCAAATACAGGCGGATGTCGGTTGCGACCTGATCGTTGCGGGAGCGTCCGGTGTGCAAACGCTTACCGGCGTCGCCAACTAGTTCGGTGAGGCGTTTTTCGATATTAAGATGGACGTCTTCGAGGTCTAGCAGCCATTCAAACTTACCAGTGCCGATTTCGTCTTGAATCTGGGCCATACCTTGTTTGATCGCGGCAAAATCGTCGGCATTGATGATGTTTTGGTGTGCGAGCATGTCGGCGTGTGCCAGTGAGCCTTGTATATCGACTTCAGCCAGACGTTTATCGAAAAATACCGATGCGGTGTAGCGTTTGACGAGGTCGGAGACTGGTTCGGAAAAGCGCGCAGACCAGGCTTCGGCCTTTTTGGAAAATTGTTCTGTCATGGTATTGGATGGTGTGAGGATTCGATGATGGTGTCATCAATTGCGTAAAAAATCGCACTGATTTATCCCTGAGGTAATGCGCGATTATAAAACAAGCTTGCATTTTTCCTGTGATTGAGAGGGATAGATTTCAATTTTTTTGTTGTTAAACAGTCTTCGCAACAGAGTTTGTATTGTCATTTCAGCACTGTTTTACTCTTTGGAATTTATGCTTGACGACTTTAAGAAAATCGGTCGGTTGCTAAAATACGACGATATTGGACATTCATAAGTAATTAGTTTCATTTAATTAAAAATATTTCTTTGAATGTTACTATTTGTAAATAATGATACTTTTAATTATGCAACTTTTGCATTTTGCATCCTCTCCGGTAACTAGCCCAAACAATGGAATCTTAAATGATTAACAATAAAAATACTCTAATGTCAATTGCTGTTGCTTTGGCATTAGCCGCATGCGGAGGAGGAGGATCATCATCCCCAGCAGCGACGGCGGCACCATCGACTGGATCTGGCACGGCGGTTGACGGCTACCTCAGCGGCTCAGCGGTGTTGTGCGATACCAATAAAAATGGCGCGACGGATACCGGTGAACAAGTTGTGCTGACCAATAGCGCGGGTAACTTTACATTTTCACCAGCTTGCACGAGTAACATCGTTGTCAGTGGCGGTACAAACATCGATACAGGTCTGCCATTTAACGGTGTCTTGAAAGCACAGGCAGGTAGCACTGTTGCAACACCATTGACTAGTTTGATGGTCGATGCAGGTTTGACTTCTGCACAGATTGCCGCCTTCGTCGGTTTGCCGGTTGGTTCCGATCTGACCAAACTCGATCCTGCTGCGGCAGGCAATGCGGATGCCCTGAAGAAGACGCTGGCGTTGCAGCAGATCATTCAGCAAACGACCAATACGATTTCCGGGCTGGGTCAAAATTCAACAACTACCTCGCTCCAGGCGGTCTATCTGGAAGTCGTTAAAGCGGTGGCGGCAACGCTGCTCGCTAATCCGACCGCTTCATTGATCGATGCTAGCGGTAACGTCGCCAGCGGGTTAGTCAATAGCGTGGTGCAGCAATCGGTCACTAACGTGACAACTTCCTCAAATACAGTGTTAGCAACGGTGAAGACCGTAGTGGCAACATTGAGTCCGGCGCGCGTCGCTGGTGTGGCGGCAGCAGCGATTACGGCTCAGGCACAAACCCTGGCAACCACGACTTACTCGCCAGCTCTGGTGACTTCGTTGCAGTCGGATGTTACGATCACCAATACCTTGACCGCTGTAGCAACCTTGTTAGTGCCAACTAATCTGCAAAGCGTTGCCAGTGTTGCTGCTGCGTTGACGACGCTGTCCTCTGCAAATACCTCACTGACCAGCACGCCTCAGTCAAAAGCTGCAGCGGCAACGGCGTTAAATACGCAAGCTAGTAACGTTGGTCAGACCATTAATGCGAGCACTCTGAGCGCGCCGACTAATTATCTGTCCATCGTCAACGATCAGATTGCCATTAACGGCATCACCTACACACTTGACCAGTTCAATGCGGGTATGGTGGCTACTTCGGCGGCGAATGCTTCTCTCGATACTTTCGCCTTTTCGTTGCTGGCGAAGGGTAATCCAATTCCTGCAAATGCCAGTAACGTCAGAACTGAAAACATCAAGGTAGCGTTAGAACTGTCGGACACGGTCGCCAGCAAACGCTCACTACAAGTCATCATTGATACCGTGACGATATCGATTGATGCAAACGGCAAGCTTTCGATCTCTGTACCTGCTACTGCCAAAGTGTATATCTATGGTCAGACCAGCAGCAATGTCATGGCCAATCTGACGTTGACCAATCTGGCTACCGACCTGGTCGCTGTTGATGCCAATAATGCTGTGAGCTTCAATATGGGCAGACTATTTAACAAGATTGTTAATGGTAATAATTCTGTATTGTCAAACTTGCAGTACCTCAAAGGATCGATTCGTGCTTGTCCGTGGTACTCGGCATAGAACTACTGAGTCGGAGA
>NZ_JBRIIQ010000006.1:0-88173 GCF_052976905.1 Glaciimonas sp. GG7
CTTAGGACAGCCCGCTTTTCCAATTGGAAGCATCAAAGCAAACGAGAAAATCGTCATGTAAATATGCATTAAAAGTATGTATTTTTATTGTTGTACTGTTGTTGAAATCATTGAAATCCGTCTACGCGTCGGTAGCTCAGCTGGATAGAGCAATGCCCTTCTAAGGCATGGGTCGGGGGTTCGAGCCCCTCCCGACGCACCACTCTCGCATTACTCTTCTAAATAATAATCACGTTATTTATGATGTTGGTAAACACCACATCGTCAGTTTGTCTTTTCATTTCCATCTTTCTTCAAATATTATTTTTCTCGTTGAGAAATGCTTAAACGCAGTCGTATCGTTGCTCGCCCCCGCGATCCAATGAAGAGAAATATTTTGATACCAATTACCGTTATTTTTCCGAAAATCTTTGCTATCGCATTCGACAATAAATCTGATATCTGTCGTTATCCTGCCACATCTCAATAGCACCAAATATTGGTTTTTAGCTTATGTTTCGTGCTAGTTCCCCTTAGATGCAATTCGTTACAACATTCCAATTACAGAGAATAGTAATGCGAAGTATTCTTATTTACACTTTAATTTATGGGTGTTTAATATCGATTCAGGTCCATCCCGGACTGATTGCATAGCGACCAGGAAAGCCTTACGTAATGAGGAAATTACGCAACGCTGCGTCTGCTAAGAGTAGGTCCCACTGATCTGTCCCAAGTCCCACACGGAAAGTTGCTTGCATATGATTTACAGCAGTGAAATAGCTACTTCCCCTTCTGTAGTTAACCCTGTTGCATCGTTTAAGCTGGTCTCTGTTAGCCGATTTTTGATGAATCTCAGTTACGCCATCGCGGTATTGACGGCGTCGTCAGGTGCAGCACATGCCGCGCCGCCACCAATATCGATACCCGCAAGCGCCGATGAAACCTTGGCAGGTCCAGATGCGTCCGACGGTCCGTTAGGATTTCTCAATAGTATTGGCCGCAGCAACACATTGCTGGGCAATATGTGGGGCTTACGCACGGTGTTGAGCAGCCGCGGTATTTCACTGACGGTACAGGAGACTAGCGAGTATCTGGGCAATACCACTGGCGGATCTAAAAAAGGTTTTGTGTATGACGGTCTGACGCAAGCAGTGATGCAGGTCAATACACAGCGGGCATTCGGTCTGTACGGCGGCTTGTTTAATATCAGCGGCCTGCAAATTCACGGAAATAATTTAAGTGCGAGTAACCTGCAAAGCTTGCAAACGGCGAGCGGCATTGAGTCCGATCGCGCAACGCGGCTGTGGGAACTCTGGTACGACCAAAAATTCCTCGATGAAGATCGCCTCGATATCAAAGTCGGGCAACAGAGTCTCGATCAGGAATTTATGGTCAGCACCAACGCCTTGTATTTCGTCAACACCATGTTCGGCTGGCCAATGTTGCCATCGGCAGACTTGCCGGGCGGCGGTCCGGCCTATCCGTTGTCAGCGCTCGGTGGTCGTATCAGCGTGCGTCCGGTGGATGGCGTGACCATACTTGCAGGCGTATTTAACGGCAGTCCGGTCTCGAACAATAATGGCGACCCGCAATTGCAAAATCGCCATGGCACCAGCTTCCCTCTTGGTAACGGCACGATGGCTATCATTGAGGCGCAATTTTCCTATCCGGCAGTCGGCAGCATGGTGCAAGCAGGAGAGTCACCGCCGCTCGGGTGGACTTATCGCATCGGTGCCTGGTACAACAGCCAGTCGTTTGCAGATCAACAGTTGAGTCAAGACGGCCTGTCGTTAGCGGACACCAACAGTAACGGTCAGCCGCGTCAGCATCGTGGCGACTATGCGATCTATGCCGTTGCCGATCATTTAGTCTGGCGCAACCAGCGCGATCCTAATCGTACTGTGGCTTTGTTTGCACGCATCATGGGCACGCCGTTAAGCGACCGCAACGTGATCGATTTCAGTCTCAACGCCGGGCTGATTTTCCACAGTCCATTCATCTATCGGACAACCGATACCTTCGGCCTTGGCGTCGGTTATGCCCATGTCAGCAAAAAAACCGCTGCGTTGGATCGTGCGAATAATCTCTACAACGGCACCAGCGACCCGGTCCGTAGTAGCGAATCCTTCGTCGAAATGACCTATCAATATCAAGTCACACCGTGGCTGCAATTGCAGCCCGATATCCAGTATGTTTTCAACCCGGGGGCAGGCGTCGTCAATCAGTACGATCCACTGCGTCGGGTCAAGAATGAATTGGTCCTCGGCTTGCGCACCAATATTTCTTTTTGACAGAATCGACTACAGACTTTATGAAAATTCATCAACTACACGACACGCCGATTTTTGTTAGTAGCCAATATCGGCCAGCCCCTGGCGTCGTCAAAGCGATTAGTTGGCTCGCGGTTCTGCTCAGTCTCAGCATGGCCTATATGGCTTGCGCTGCAGCGGCCGAACCCAAAGGGATGCTAGAAACCATCCACCGCCACAAAATACTGACCTCCACCATTCCCGATAATGGCGATGTCAATCCCTACGCGATTGTGGTCGCTCCAGCCTCGGTCGGAAAGATTGAAAAAGGCGACGTGCTGGTCGATAACTTCAACAATATTTCGAATCTGCAAGGCACCGGTACCACCATCATCAGCTATCGCCCGAGCACCAGGCAGACCACACTGTTTGCGCAAGTCCCGCAAAACCTCAAGGACTGCCCGGGTGGCGTTGGACTGACTACCGCCATGACGATGCTAAAAAGCGGCTGGGTGATCGTCGGCAGCACTCCCAGCACCGACGGCACTACCCGCACCAAAGGCGATGGTTGTTTGTTAGTTTTCGATGCCAACGGTCAGCACGTCGCGACCTGGTCCGGCCCGACCATCAACGGCCCGTGGGGCAATATGGTCACCGTTGATCATGGTGACAGCGCGACCTTATTTATCAGCATGGCTGGCTTCGACATCCCCGGCCCTGAAGTGGTGGACCCGGCTACGCACTATCCAGTCACCATACGCAAAGCGACTGTATTACGCCTTGAACTGGCGATTCCAGAAGGCAAGCCGCCTGTGTTGCAGAGTCAAACGGTGGTGGGCGATGGCTTTGCGCAACGTGCCGATCGCGATAACTTTCTGTTTGGACCGACCGGGTTAGCGCTGGGTAGTGACGATACGCTGTACGTCACTGACGGTTTGGATAACGAGATTACCGCCATTTCAGAAGCCAGCACCCGCACCACCAGCGCTCAAAAAGGCCGACTTGTAACCAAAGATGGACTGCTCGGATGGCCATTGGCGATGGTGATGACCCCCGCCGGACATTTGGTGGTCGCCAACGGCAAAAACGGTCAGGCAGTAGAAATCGATCCTATCTCTGGCAAGCAAATCTACGCCCACTGGCTAGACTCCAATCAGGCCCAGTCGCCGCCCGGCAATGGCGACTTGTTTGGACTAGCACTAACCCCGGATAACACCGGTATTTATTACGTTGAAGATGACGTGAATGCTTTGGTGTTAGGTTCACCTTAAAGGTATCGAGTGAGCAATAAGAACAACACCAACCACAGCCCGACCCGGCGTCGATTTCTGACCCGGACCGCGCTGGTCGCGGCGGCAGCCCCGGTTGCCACTACTACGCTAGCGTCAACTCTGTCCAAAACTGCGCCAGCGCCAGTACCGACCGAGCCTTTTTTTGGCAAATATCAGGCCGGTATTGCCACGCCCATGCAGCGTCATAGTTATTTCATGTCCTTCGATGTGATTGCCACCAAGCGCGAAGAATTGATCGCCTTGCTACGCACCTGGACCGATGCCGCAGCGGCAATGACGCGCGGTCCTGTGCAAGGCAATCCCAACGCAAAGACAGACGCCGATAGCATTCCAACCGATTCAGGCGATATTGTGGGACTGCCAGCGGCACGTCTGACGATTACGTTCGGCTTTGGCCCGAGTTTGTTCGAAAGCGAAGGCAATGATCGCTTTGGCATCGCCAAACAACGTCCCGCAGCGCTGGCCGACTTGCCGCGCTTTACCGGCGATCAGTTGATTGCTGAACATACCGGCGGCGATATTTCAATACAAGCCTGCGCCGACGATCTGCAGGTGGCAGAGCATGCCATCCGCCGTTTAGTCGGCCTCGCTTACGGCATTGCTAATATTCGCTGGGCGCAAATTGGATTTTCACCGGGCACTAAAACCGGCGAAACACCACGTAATCAAATGGGCTTTAAAGACGGTACCATGAATGTCCCGGCCCAAAATCCTGCCGCCATGAAACTGTTTGTCTGGGTCGGCGACGAAGGCCCGCGCTGGATGCAAGACGGGACATATATGGTCATCCGCCCGACCCGGATTGCGTTGGAACACTGGGATCGGATGAAATTAAGTTTTCAGGAAGAAACGGTGGGACGGCATAAATATTCCGGCGCACCGATAGGCAAACAGCATGAATTCGATCCCCTTGATCTGGACGCCACTGATAAGGACGGTAATCTCCTCATTGCCGAGAATTCGCATGCAAGATTAGCCGCGCCGCAGAGTAACGACGGCGCTCAAATTCTGCGCCGAGCCTACGCCTACGATAACGGCGTAGCGAAGATCGCGGAACGCTGGCCGCCGTGGCATCAGGCAATGACGTTTGATGCTGGCTTGCTATTTCAATGCTATCAGCGCGATCCTCGCACCGGCTTCACGAAGATTTTTGAAAATATGGCGAAGTTCGACATGTTGAATCAATTCACGACCCATATCGGGAGTGGGTTGTTCGCCTGTCCGCCTGGCGCTAAACCGGGTGAGTTTATCGGTCAGCAATTGTTCGTTTAACGCAGTTAGCGGTTGCTTTGGTAACCGCTAACCGGTCAGATTACAACGCGCCAGGTTGCGTTGCCGGGCTATTCCATCCAAGTCGGTTATAAATCTGATTGCGCACAATACCGATGTATTCATGCAGCGCCACATCGGTGACGAAAAAGTTATAACTAGTCGGCAGCATTGCAGTTTTGGCCGACAAATAATCCGCACGCACCGGTATCGCCATCACGCCAGCCTGTGCAAAATACCGCAAACTTCTTCCCATATGTAGCCCCGACGTCACCAGCAATACGGTATCGATGTTGCGCTCTTTCAGTAACGGCCCGGTCAATTGTGCGTTTTGCCAGGTATTCATACTGCTACTTTCCAGCAACAGGTCGGTCTGCGCCACGCCCAACGTTTGCAGATACGCGCCATACACCGCGGCTTCCGAGATGCCGTGACGCTGAGGATCGCCGCCGCTCACAATCACGGTGCAGTGCGCGCCAGTTTGCTTACATACGCCGTACATTGCGGCAGTTTTGGCGACACGACCGTAGGCGAATGCGCCGACTTCAATACTTTCTGTCAGCGGCAACTTTTCAGTCCCTGCGCCTAACAAAACGATGGCATTTTGTTTACCCCAATGAATCGGGGAGGGCGTTGCATACGGCGACTGCACGTACGTTAATAACCAAGTCGGGGCCAAGCCGCATCCGATGAAGATGAACAGCAGAAAGGTCGCAAGGTAAAGCGTGCGGCTAAACCACGTCCATTGAATGAGTCTGAACCCGGTCGCAATGACGATGAGTACAAATAGAAGAATGAGTGTCATGTATTTACCTTCCTGAAGGACGTTAATCAATATGGGTATTGTTTTTTGGCAATATTCTATATCGCGTTAAGATCGTTCACGCTTTTTATTCTTTCAGAGTCAGTAAACGCAAATGGCGATCTGCACTTTGAAAGTGAGACCGCTCATTTTTGATGAAAATAAATCCCACAAACCACTAATTAGAGCATCGCGAACTCTGGTTTTAGCGTCGCGTACAGCCGCCGATAACGCGCAAGACGCTGCGGTAATAACGCACTCAATGCCGCATCGGGCGCGATCTCCTCAGCGATAGGCGGCATCGTGCAAACGCTTTCAGCCGACTCCCCCGTCACAGCAAGTCGCGCCAACCGTGCCGCTCCGTAAGCTCCGCCAAAATCGCCATCTTTATGACGCAGCAAAGTAATTCCGGTCGCCGATGCAATCAATCGTGCCCAGAAGCGGCTGCGCGAACCGCCGCCGACAAACGACGCGTGCGTCACCACCGTGCCGGTCGAACGCAAGGCTTCGTAACCATCGGCCATCGCAAAGGCGACGCCTTCCATGACGCTATACGCCAACGCCGCACGGTCGGTCGTGCCACGCATGCCGAAGAAAACACCGGATGCTTGTGCATCATTGTGAGGAGTGCGCTCGCCGCTCAGATACGGTAAGAAAATCGGTGCCTGCACCGGATCGGCGGTTTCCGCCAGTTGTGCCAGTGTGCTTGCATCTTCTGTTTGCGTCAGGCGTGCGGCCCATGCCAGACTAGACGCTGCCGACAAAATGACGCTCATTTGATGCCAGCGTTGCGGCAGACAATGGCAAAACGCATGCACGGCTTGCTCGGGATTGGGCATATAGCGGTCGTTGCAGACAAACAAAACGCCAGACGTGCCGAGCGACAAAAATGCATTACCGGGTGCAATCGCACCGATGCCAATGGCGGTTGCCGCATTGTCGCCAGCGCCACCGGCGACCATCACCGGATTGCTCAAGCCCCAGTCATTGGCCAGAGCGCTGCGTAATTGCCCGGCAATCTGCGTACCCTCGATCAGCCGCGGCATATTGTCGCGGCTCAGCCCGGTGGCGGCCAGCATCACATCAGACCAATCCCGGTTTGCTACATCGAGCCACAAAGTCCCGGCTGCGTCCGACATATCGGAGGTGAACTCACCGATCAACAGATGCGCAATGTAATCCTTGGGCAGCAGCACTTTGTCGATTTTTTCAAATAGCGCCGGTTCATTTTTTCGTAGCCAAAGTAGTTTCGGAGCGGTAAAGCCGGGCATGGCCAGATTGCCGGTAATGGCGCGGCTCTCTGGTACCAGCGCTTCCAGTTCCAGGCACTCAGCATGGGCGCGCGTGTCGTTCCAAAGGATGGCCGGACGCAACACCTTGTGCGCGCTATCGAGCAGCGTAGCGCCATGCATCTGGCCCGATAAACCGATCCCGCGCAGCATGGCAAAAGTTGCCGGAGCAGCAGCGCGAACCTGACCGATCGCTTCCAGCGTGGCCCGCCACCAATCCTCAGGGTTTTGCTCTGACCAGAGCGGATGCGGATTGGACGCATTGAGCTTGATGCTCGCCGTCGCTAAAATCTGTTGCGCAGCATCAACCAGCGTGGCTTTTACTTCCGATGTGCCTAAATCGATTCCGAGATATGTCATTATTTTTTTCTGTAAAAAACCGTGTTATTCGCCACCGAATCGTGCTTCGGACTGCGCCCTGAATTCTTTCGGCGTGATGCCTTTTATATCCAAAAACCGACGATTAAAATTTGCCACGTTATTGAACCCGACTTCATAGCAAATATTGGTCACGTATTGATCTGAATTCATCAGCAACTGACAAGCTTTATTGACCCGAATCTGGTTCACAAAGTCAGTAAAACTATTACCCGTTGCTTTGCGAAAAAATCGTGAAAATTTGGCCGGTGACATATTCAATCTGGTCGCCAGTAAATCGGCAGAAATCGGCGTACGGTAATGCTCGGTGATGTAATTGAAGACCGTATTAATTTGCGCTAACGACGCATCGTCCTCAAACGATTGCATTTGCGAACTTGATAGCAGGCGATAAGTATTATTTTTCGCCAGCACGCCCAGCAAGTTTAAAAATTCGGCAAAGCGATTGACATCTTTTGCATCGCGGATACGATAAAAATCCTGCTCTGCCTGTTCGCTGATGTTGAAGAATTCAATGCCGTATTTGGCCCGTTCCAGCAGCGGCATGATTTCGCGCATTTCCGGAATATATTTGGCCGCCAATTCCAGCGGTGCGTGCGCAAACTGGATCGCCATATCGCGTGCATGGATACCTTCTTTAGGCACGTCGGTCGAAATCCAGTTATGCGGCAAACGCGGCCCGGTGAGGACCAGATTGCCGGGGCCGAATTCGCCGATATAGTCGCCTACGAACAGTTTTCCACTACTTTTGATAATGAAATGCAATTCGTAGACATCGTGGTAATGCCAGCGGATCAAAGGGTGCGGCACGCCATGTTCCAGAAACCGCAGAAATTCATTGAACTCGTGGTATTCAAGCTCGGGCGTGCGCAGGGGAAGTTTAGTAGCCAAGATCGTCTCTTCTATTGTGAATCCAAGAGTCAGGCAGACTCCCGCATTAACTCATTACATTACCGCCATCGACATTGAGCGTCTGGGCCGTAATATACGCAGATTCTGCACTGGCAAGAAAAATAGCTGCGCCAGCGACTTCATCCGGATGGCCCATGCGGCCTAGCGGCACGGCTTTACCGACGGCGATTTTTTTCTCACCCGGTTGCAACCCTTCATAGCGCGCAAACAAACTATCAACATGGGCCCACATCGGCGTGTCAACGACGCCCGGTGAAATGGCGTTGATACGGATGCCATGCGGAGCCATCGCCAGTGCTGCTGATTGGGTATAGCTGATCACAGCGGCTTTGGTCGCGCAATAGTGCGCAACTAACGCCTCGCCCCGACGTCCGGCTTGCGAGGCCATATTGATGATCGCGCCACGCGTGCCGCTGCTGACCATTTGCGCCAGCACTTTTTGCATGGTGAAGAACATCCCTTTGACGTTGACATCAAACATGCGCTGATACATGGTCTCGTCGCACTCGAGCAATGGAGCCATATCAAATATGGCAGCATTGTTAAAGAGAACATCGACCGGACCAAAGGCATGACTGGCCTGCTCAATGAGTGCTGCCACAGAGGCCGACTGGGTCACATCGGTCGGCACGTAGATCAGCGTATCTGGATGGCGCGCCATCAATGCCGCCAATTCTGTCGATGGAACAGCCGCGATATCGGCGACGCTACAACGCGCACCTTCATTCAGATACGCCGCCGCAACAGCTAAGCCGATACCACCATTTGCGCCAGTCAGGATGGCGTGTTTGTCTTGCAAGCGAGTCAGGCTGGTCATTACATAGTTCCTTTGAGTGAGAGGTAGACCCGGCGAATGGTCGCCTCAAGCGTTGGGTTGCCAGCGAGTGCGCCCCACAAAATGGCGCAAGCGCAAAAAGCCTGCACGCTGTCGACAGCGCTCAGAATGCCCTGGACCACGGCCACATCCATGGCCTGATCTCTATAAATAAACGCGATTTTTCCAGCAGCGCGGTGTTCCAGAAAATGCAGAAACAACGCAGGCAGCACGGCTGTGCTGTCAAACGGTTGCTGGACAGCTAGCCGCTCGGCGATAGTCGGCGCAATAAATCCGGGTATTTTGGCAAAGCCGTCGGCAGCAACGCGTTCGATGGTGTCTTTGATATACGGATTACTAAAGCGGTCCAATACCGTATCGCGATACTGTGCCAGATCAACGATGCTCGGCGACAAGCAAGGAATCACATCATCGGTGACGTAGGCTCTGCTCATTTTCTCGATGGCTTTGTCGGCTAATGCTTCATCGATGGTGTGGTAGCCCTTGATCGCTCCAGCCCATGAGATGCAGCTATGAGTGGCATTGAGGATGCGGATTTTTGCTTCTTCGTAGGGCAAGACGGAAGACGTCATTTCGACGCCGACTTTTTCCCATGCCGGGCGACCATTACAGAAATGATCTTCCAGCACCCATTGGCAGAAATCCTCGCCCATGATGGCGCAGGGATCATCGATACCGGTGGCGGCTAGTACGCGGCCTCGTACTTCGGCTGGCGGTTTAGGCGTGATGCGGTCCACCATGCCGTTAGGGCAGGTGGTGTTTTCTTTGACCCAAAGCAGTAATCCAGCGTCACCACGACGTTCCAGAAAATCGATCAGACCGGTTCTGAAATGATCGCCGTTGCTGCGGATGTTATCGCAGCACAGCAGCGTGACCGGACCGGCATCGTCGGCCATTCTGGCGCGCAAGATGTTGCCTATCGCGCCGTAAATCGTCAATGGCGTACCTTGCTTCAGATCGGAGTGCAAATCGGTAAAAGTGTCATCGAGTTGCTGATGCTCATTGAGGTAATAACCGGCTTCGGTGACGGTAAAGGAAATGATGCGCGTGTCCGGATGTCGGCCCGTTGCAATGACCGCATCCAATGCTGGCGTCCACGGCAGGATTTCGCTGATGGCGCGTATCCGTTCGTAAGAAAAGACGCCCGCCGGGGTCACGGTTTCTAGTGTGTATTGCCCGCCTTGTGCGCTCAGATCGCTTAACAGTTGAGGCATGTCCGGGCGGATATTACCGGCCGCCAGCGTCCATTTAGTGTCGCCACTGTCGATGATGCGATTGAGATACATAGCTTGATGCGCACGATGAAATGCGCCTAAGCCCAGATGCAAAATACGCTTGGTGGTTGCTGGATTGGTATGGGACATAAGACAGTTATCAGGTTGCTGTTGCATGAACTTTTCCTGCGCGATCAAAAATATGCATGTGTTGTGGATGTAAGAGCAGACTGACCCGGTCGCCGGGATTGAGTGCGCTGCGCTCATTGCGTCTGGCGACGATTTGCACGCCGTTTTCCATGGTCGAATAGATCAGCGTTTCTGCGCCCAGTGCTTCGACCACATCGACGGTAGCCTTGTAGCCCTCAGCCGACGCGCTGCCGAGTTCCACGTATTCCGGGCGAATGCCAACGAAGCCACCCTCCGGCAACGTCAAACCGGCAGGCGGATGCGGCAAGCCGGACAGCGGAATCACATTCATGCTCGGCGTGCCGATAAATTGGGCGACGAACTGATTGGCCGGGCGGTCGTAGAGTTCGAGTGGTGTGCCGACTTGTTCGATCAAACCGTCACGCAGAACCACGACGCGGTCTGCCAATGTCATCGCCTCAACTTGATCGTGCGTAACGTAAATGGTGGTCGCGCCCAGCTCTCGGTGCAGGCGGGCGATTTCGATGCGTGTTTGTCCGCGCAAGGCAGCATCCAGATTCGATAGCGGCTCATCGAACAAAAATACCTTAGGCGCACGCACGATGGCGCGGCCAATGGCGACGCGTTGACGCTGTCCGCCCGACAGTGCTTTGGGTGTGCGTTGCAGATACTCGGTCAGGTTCAGGATGCTGGCCGCTTTGTTGACCTTCTCCGCAATGATGGCCTTATCGACGCCAGCCAGTTTTAATGCAAATGACATGTTTTCAAACACGGTCATGTGCGGATACAGCGCATACGATTGAAACACCATCGCCAGATCGCGCTTGGAGGAGGGCAGGTTGGTGATGTCTTTGCCGTCCAGTGTCAGGCTGCCGCCATTGACCGGCTCCAGACCGGCGATCAGGCGTAGCAGGGTCGATTTGCCGCAACCGGAAGGGCCGACAAAGACGACGAATTCGCCTTTCTGAATTTCCAGATTAATGCCTTTAATGGCGTGGTGCGCGTCGAAATATTTATCGATTTTATTGAGTGTCAGGAATGCCATGATTGTGTCCTTAGAATTTTTTATTTGACCGCACCGAAGGTCAAGCCTTGCACCAATTGCTTCTGGCAGAACCAGCCAAAGACGATGATGGGCGCAATCGCCATCAAGGACGCAGCAGAGAGCTTGGACCAGAACAATCCTTCCGGGCTGGAATACGAAGCGATCAGCGACGCCAGCGTGCCGGCATTGGCTGCGCCCAGATTGAGCGACCAGAACGATTCGTTCCAGGACAGCACCAGACACAGCAAGGCGGTTGACGCCAGACCGCCCAGGCCCAAAGGCATGACGACGTAGCGGAACTCCTTCAAGATACTGGCACCGTCCATGCGTGCTGCTTCTAAAATTTCACGCGGGATTTCTTTGAAATACGAATACAGCATCCAGACCATGATAGGCAGGTTGGAAAACGTAAAAATGAGCGTGATACCCCAACGCGTATCGAGCAGGCCGAATTTTTGATACAGCACATAAATTGGCACTAGCACGCCAACTGCTGGCAGCATCTTGGTCGATAACATCCAGACCAAAATATCTTTAGAGCGCTTGGTCGGCGAGAACGCCATCGAATACGCCGCCGGTGCTGCAATGAGCAAACCAAGAATGGTCGAGCCGACGCTGGTAATGATCGAGTTCATCGCGTAGAGCAGGTAATTGCTGCGTGCCTGGACTTCGACGAAGTTCTCCAGTGTGGGTGAAAAGAACAGTTGCGCCGGTACGGCGATAGCCTGTAATTCCGTTTTAAATGCGGTTAATCCCAGCCAGAAAATCGGGAAAAACAGCAGTAAAGCCAGCACCCACGCCAGTCCTGAACGACCAATCAGGGCCAGTTTGAAGGCGGTGGTTTGCGTTACTTTCGGGACCGCAGGGGTTGCCGTTTTAGTGATTGTTTGCATGTCCGTCTCCTATTTTTCTAAGTTTTTGCCGATTAAGCGGATGAAGAAAATCGCAGCAATATTCGCCAGCAACACCGCAAACAAACCGCCAGCCGAGGCCACGCCGACATCAAAACTCGCCAGCGCTTGTCTGAAGATCAGGAAGGCGACGTTCGTGGTCTCGAAACCCGGACCGCCGCCGGTGGTGGTAAATATTTCCGCAAATACCGACAGCAGAAAAATCATCTCAATCATGATCACAACCGCAATTGAGCGTCCCAAATGCGGGATGTACAGATAGCGCAACTGTTGCAGATAGTTAGCGCCATCCATGCGTGCTGCTTCGAGTTGTTCGCGGTCCATCGATTGCAGGGCAGTCATAAAGATCAGACAGGCGAACGGCAGCCATTGCCAGGCGATCATCAAAATGATGGAGAACAGCGGGTATTCGGAGAGCCAGTCGATCGGCGTAAAACCCAGAAAATGACTGATCTGCGCAAACAGGCCGTAGATCGGATTCATCATCATGTTTTTCCACATCAGCGCGTTCACCGCTGGCATGACGAAGAAGGGCGACACCAGCAAGATGCGAACAAAGGCGCGGCCCGGGAATGGCTCGTTGATGAGTAACGCTAAACCAATACCGACCACCACCGTGATGCCCATCACTGAAAACAGGAGGACTAAGGTATTTTTTACCGCAGGCAAAAACGCCTCGTCGGTAAAGAAGTAAACATAATTATCAATCCCGGCAAACGCATGCGCGCCCGGTTCAAGCAGGTTGTAACGTAATAGGGAAAAATAAATCGTCATGACCAGCGGGACGATCATCCAGACGAACAGGGTCGCCATCGCAGGCGTAAGCAGCAACCGCGCTGTGAGTCGTTTCATGGTGTACTCGGGTAGAAAGGGTAGGGAAGTCGGAAGCAGGCGTTGAATTGCTTTGCCTGCTTCCTGCGGGCTATCGATAAACGTTTAAATATTTTTAAAAGTTTATTAGGACGTATCGACATTTGAGCTTAAGAAACTCCCCGTTCGTACTGAGTAGCCCATAGGGCGTATCGAAGTAGTTGCATGCATCGGCACATCTTCGATACGGCACTTTGTGCCTACTCAGTCCGAACGGTCTTTATGGTGCTTCACAAACTTTATATGTCTATACACCCTGGCAGTACTACCAAATTACTTGTAATAACCAGCCTTGCGCATTTCACGGTCCGCCGCTTGCTGTGAGATTTCCAGCGCCTTGTCGACAGTAACCTTGCCCAGCAATGCTGCGCTCATTTGTTGACCGACAGCTGCACCAATCGACTGGAACTCTGGAATTGCTGCGAACTGCACACCGACGTACGGAGATTTTGGCAAGGTGCTGTTGTTAGGGTCAGCAGAGTAAATCGCTTTTTGCTCAGCAGCGGCAAATTTAGCAACCTTCTGGAACTCTGGATTGGCGTAAGTCGATTTGCGTGTACCAGTCGGAACATTTGCCCAACCAGTTTCTTTAGCGACCAAGGCAATATATTCTTTCGAGGTTGCCCAACGAATGAACTTCTGTGCCGCTTCAGCGTGCTTTGAGCTCTTCGGAATTGCCAGCGCCCATGACCATAACCAGTTCGCACCACGGTCAGTGACTGCAACCGGGGATTGGGCGAAAGCCACTTTGTCAGCGACTGTGCTTTGTTTAGGATCGGTAATGAAGGAAGCCGCGATCGTGGCGTCAATCCAGATACCGCATTTACCTTGATTAAACAAAGCCAAAATTTCGTTAAAGCTGTTTGACGATGATCCCGGAGGACCGTAGTTTTTCAACAGATCGACGTAAAAGTTAACCGCCTTCTTCCATGGTTCGCTGGTGAATTGCGGTTTCCATTGCATATCAAACAGTTGACCGCCAAACGAGTTAGCCATGGTCGTGATGAAGGCCATGTTATCGCCCCAGCCCGGCTTGCCGCGCAAGCAAATACCATAGACGCCATTCGCAGGATCGTTGATCTTAGCGGCGACTTCGCGGATGTGCTCCCATGTCGGACGATCTTCAATCGTCATCCCGGCCTTCTTCACCAGATCGGACCGATACATAATCATCGAGCTCTCGCCATAAAACGGCGCGGCGTACAGCGTTTTGCCAACCGACAATCCGGCGCGGATCGATGGCAGCAGATCGTCAACATCGTAAGCCGCATCCGGCTTAAGCGGAATCAGCCAATCTTTCTTGCCCCAGATCGGCGCTTCATACATACCAATCGTCATGACATCGAACTGACCGCTGCCGGTTGCTATATCGGTGGTCACACGTGAACGCAAGACCGCCTCTTCCAGGGTGACCCATTTCAGTTTGATATCAGGATTGTCTTGTTCGAAGAATTTACTCAGTTTAGCCATTTCGATCATGTGACCGTTATTGACTGTAGCGACGACCAGATCGGTAGCGGCGAATGCGTTACCTGCGAATGCTGCGAATGCTGCGAGTATGCCGAGGCACAACGCACTTTTAGCGATGAGTTTCATACTTGTTTGTCTCCGTTAGATTTATTTTTTGACTACAGAGTCGATACTAGCATTGGGTTTTAATACTCTCTGATACTTTGGGGTCAAACTTCGATACTATTTTTCGATTATTAATATCGGGATGGGGGGATTGGTGGTTTTTGGGAGGTATTCATATCTGTCAGCGGACAATGTGTTTAGTTTGGTACATCCTCGGCTTGAAGTTGACTGACGTCTCATTTTGGCTGGAGTATTGAATATTGTTATTTATTTACATTGGAATTTCTACATGATTCGTCCCGAACGACTAACTGCTGAAATGGATGGCGATTTTGTAGTCTTTATGATTGGCATGCGCATCAATAAAATATGGAAAATTCACAAATGGCTTCCGGTAGTGCGGGCGATGCCTCGCATGCTGCGAGAACTCATGACTACGCCAGACTCAGGCTTGTTGTCCTACGAAATGTGGTTCGGACGTACGACCATCATGGTGCAATATTGGCGTTCGACTGAGCAATTGCTTGACTACGCAACCAACAAAGATGCAGAGCATCTTCCGGCGTGGAAGACGTTTAACCAATTGGTAGGCACGGACGGCGATGTCGGTATCTGGCATGAAACATACAAAATTTCGCCAGGCGCATTCGAAAATGTGTATGTGAATATGCCAGCTTTCGGACTGGGCAATGCCGGAACCTTATATCCAGCGTCAGGCAAAAGATCTGGTGCCAGAGACCGATTTCGAAGCGATGGATTATCCTGATTACATGTTCGCGAACAGTGTACGAAATGCGAAAATACATTCGAGAGTTTTACTCGCATATTTTGGTTTTATCAGGCTAATCTAATGTTGTGTATGACCCTGTTTTACTTGATCCAATAATAATTTTCGGTAATTACAAAATTCTTTTGCCCACCACGATACTTCCGTGTACTATGCGGGTCTTCGGAGTGTAGCGCAGCCCGGTAGCGCACCTGGTTTGGGACCAGGGGGTCCAAGGTTCGAATCCTTGTACTCCGACCATATTGAACAAAAACGGCCTGTCTTTTGACAGGCCGTTTTTGTTTTTACGGTCATATTTTTCATCCCTAATTCAATCTGCAATTTAAGTGACTGTTGAAAATAAACAGACCGCTGTTTTTCTCGCCAAATAAAAAGGCCGCGCAATTTTCATATAGAAAATTGCGCGGCCTTTTTTTAAATCAACTTACACCAATCGCTTAACGACCCCGACCGCCTGAGCGATGCGGTGCAGCAGGACGTGGCTGCGAAGTGCCGCCACCGCTTCTGGCTGGACCTGTGTTCGGCTTGGCAGGCGCTTTGCCTGCTGTGCGTTGGCCTTGTGAACGACCGCCGCCTCCGCCACCACCACGATTGCCACCACCACCACCACCGCCAGCACTGCGCAGTTGTATCGGTTGTGCACGTGCATTTGGGTCCGGTTCGAAACCGGCGATGATCTCTTTTGGTAATTCGCGCTTGATGAGTTTTTCGATGTCTTTCAACATTTGATGTTCATCTACGCACACGAGTGAAACCGCTTCACCGGTTGCGCCTGCGCGGCCTGTGCGGCCGATGCGGTGGACGTAGTCTTCTGGAATGTTAGGCAAGTCGTAGTTGACGACGTGCGGCAGTTGATCGATGTCGATGCCGCGTGCTGCGATGTCGGTTGCGACTAAGACTTGCAAGCTGCCGTCTTTGAATTCAGCCAGGGCTTTGGTGCGTGCCGACTGGCTTTTGTTGCCGTGGATCGCCATGCCGGTGATGCCGTCTTTGCCGAGCTGCTCGACCAATTTGTTGGCACCGTGTTTGGTGCGGGTAAACACCAATACTTGCGGCCATGAATGGGTCTTGATGAGATGCGCTAACAAGGGATGCTTGCGATCACGATCAACGGG
Organism: Glaciimonas sp. GG7; assembly: GCF_052976905.1. Lineage (NCBI taxonomy): Bacteria > Pseudomonadati > Pseudomonadota > Betaproteobacteria > Burkholderiales > Oxalobacteraceae > Glaciimonas > Glaciimonas sp. GG7. The sequence continues at coordinate 16,673 of NZ_JBRIIQ010000006.1, forward strand.
ATGGATTTTTTGCTGGATGACTTCGACGGTCGAGTTGCGACGCGCGACTTCGATCATGGCCGGTGAGTTCAGCAAGTTGTCGGCGAGGATTTTGATGTCGTCTGAGAAGGTGGCTGAGAACAATAAGTTCTGGCGTTTTTTCGGCAGGACGGCGAGGATTTTTTTGATGTCGCGGATAAAGCCCATGTCGAGCATGCGGTCGGCTTCATCCAAAATCAAAATCTCGACATGCGTGAGATTGACAGTGCCTTGTTGCATGTGGTCAAGCAGACGGCCCGGTGTGCAGACCAGAATGTCGACGCCATGCTTGAGAATTTTGATTTGCGGGTTGATGCCGACACCGCCAAAAATAACGGCGGAAGTGAGTGGCAAATACTTGCCGTACAAACGCACGCTTTCTTCGACTTGCGCGGCGAGTTCACGCGTCGGGGTCAGGATCAGAGCGCGTATCGGGCGCTGGGAGCCGGTTGGGTTGGTCGATGAGGTGGATAAGCGGTGCAGCACTGGCAGCGTGAAGCCAGCTGTTTTGCCGGTGCCGGTCTGCGCGCCTGCGAGCAAATCGCCGCCGGCGAGCACGGCAGGAATTGCCTGTGCTTGAATGGGGGTAGGGGTGGTATAGCCGTGTTCAGTGACAGCACGAACGATGGCTTCGGACAGGCCGAGTTCAGAAAATAACATGGTGGCTTTATAGAAAAAATATCGGCCTGTCGCCGCAAGGGCGCCAGTCGCAGGCAAACGGATTGGAGAATTCAGGAGTTGGTTAGGTTTGAAGTGAGGCACGTACTGCGATTTGCGCTCAATCAACTTAGCTTCCTTGCGGCGGAATTTGACTGGTGAAGACCGCGCTGCCGGAGTATAGCAGCGATAAGTAAGGCCGCGTAAGCGTTTACACGTCGTTACATCTACTTGGCTTGGGATTTCAGGAATTGGTTTTAATACAAAACGGCACCCTATTTTTATAGGATGCCGTTTGATGTTTGTTACTCGCTACTTGTTACTTATTTGCGTAAGGCGATAAAAAGCTGACCAATTGCGCAAAAATTTTAGGATTGCCAGCCAGAATATCGCCCTTGTAGAGGTAATCGGATTCGCCCGAAAAGTCACCGACGATGCCGCCTGATTCCGTAATTAGCAATGTACCGGCAGCGATGTCCCAAGGCTTCAGACCTTTTTCAAAGAAGCCATCAAGGCGACCGGCGGCGACATAGGCCAGATCAAGTGCGGCTGAACCGGGACGGCGCAGACCGGCGCAGTTTTGGGTCATGACGCGGAACATTTTGATGTATTCGTCCATGACCGGGCCATCAGTGACGCGGAACGGGAAACCAGTGCCGATCAGACAGTCAGCCACGCGCACGCGCTTGCCGACGCGGATACGCTTGTCATTGAGATACGCACCAGCGCCTTTGATGGCGGTGAACATGTCGTTGCGGGTGGGGTCGTAAATAACGGCCTCGGTGATCTGGCCGCGATATTGTCGCGCAATGGATACGCAGTATTGGGGAAAACCGTGGATGAAATTGGTGGTGCCGTCTAGTGGGTCGATGATCCAGACGTTTTCGTTATCGTCGTGCAGATTGGCAGAGGCGCCGGACTCTTCGGCCAGAATCGCGTGATCCGGATAGGCATTCTTCAGAATGTCGATGATGGCGTCTTCGGCAGCGCGGTCGACTTGGGTGACGAAGTCGTTATGGGCTTTTTTGCCGACTTCAAGCAAATCGAGGTCAAAGGAAGCGCGAGAAATAACTGCGGCACCGCGACGGGCGGCCTTGATGGCCGTGTTGAGGAAGGGGCTATTCGGATGCATATCTGGATTCGGTTCCGTTAAAATGGCGGCACTGCGCTTGGGAGTCAGAGAGACTCCGACAACAAAACCACCTAAATTGTTAATAATGAGCGATGCAGGCTGTCTTTGACGGTGCTCAATATCAGCTTTTCCCGAAAATTACCTGCGAATGGCGCTATTTTAAATGAACATGACACAAACCAACACGTCTCTTTTCAATCGCTTGCGCTTTGTGCTGGTGGACACCAGTAGTCCTGGCAATGTCGGCGCTGCTGCGCGTGCTATTAAAACGATGGGATTTTCTGAGCTGGTACTGGTTAATCCGCGTTATCCCGATGTGTTGCAACGTGACGAGGCCATTGCATTGGCGAGCGGGGCGCAGGATGTTTTGGCGTCTGCACGTATCGTCGAGACGGTTGAGCAGGCGTTGATTGGCTGCAATTTTGCTGCGGCGTTGAGTGCGCGTTTGCGTGAGTTCTCCCCGCCGGTGATCGCGCCACGGGCGTTGGCGACGCAACTTGCCGGGGACGCTACTCTTACGGGGGCTGTTTTATTTGGTAGCGAACGTTACGGTTTGCCGAATGAAATTGTTGAAAAATGTAATGTATTAATTAATATTCCCGCTAATCCGGATTATTCATCGTTGAATTTATCGCAAGCAGTGCAGGTGTTAGCTTATGAGTGTCGTGTTGCTGCTGGTGTAGAAAATCTTTCGGATGGGAGTAGTGAGATAGGTTTTCACGGCGATGCGGCCAATCTGGTTGAGATTGAGGGCATGTTTGCCCATCTCGAACAGGCGCTCATCGAAATCGAATTTCTTGACCCCGCACATCCGAAAAAACTGATGCCGCGTTTGAAACGTTTGTTTTCCCGGGCCGGGCTGGAGACCGAAGAGGTCAATATCCTGCGTGGGATAGCCAGTCAGATTTTGACCAAGCGGCGACGTCTTGATCGAGACGGAAAATAATGCGCAAAATTCCTGCACTCTATATGCGCGGTGGCACCTCGAAAGGGGTGTTTTTTCATGCCGATGATTTGCCGGACGATCCACGTCAGCGCGATGCGTTGTTATTGCGCGTCATCGGAAGCCCCGATCCGTATGGCAAGCATTCGGATGGCATGGGCGGAGCGACCTCTAGCACGAGTAAAGTCGTTGTGCTGTCACGCTCGCAACGGACGGGTATTGACGTTGAGTATTTGTTTGGCGCGGTGGCGATTGATGCGCCGTTAATTGATTGGTCAGGTAACTGCGGCAATTTATCTGCTGCGGTGGGGCCCGCAGCGTTGTACATGGGCTTGGTGCCACAGAATGGTCATTCTGATCAAAACTTCGCCACGATACGTATCTGGCAGCAAAATATAGGGCAGTTAATCGTGGCCCGGATGCCGATTCTCAGCGGACTGCCAGATGAGGGTGGCAACTTTCAAGAGGACGGAGTGGCGTTTGGCGGCGCTGAAATCTCGCTTGAATTCATTGAGAGTGACGAGCCAGTCATTTCTTTATTACCGACGACTAATATTGTTGACGTTCTCAATGTTCCTGAATTTGGCTGTATCGAAGCCACACTGTTGACGGCAGGCAATCCGACGGTGTTTGTTGATGCCTGCGCACTTGGTTTGACTGGACGGGAGTTGCCGGACGAAATCAATGCAAACACAGCCCTGCTAATGCGTTGCGAGGCTATCCGGGCGCATGCTGCGGTAGTGATGGGGGTGGCAGAGTGTGCCGAAAGTGCAACGCGGAATCGACCGGCTACGCCAAAATTGGCGTGGGTGTCGCCGCCAGCATCGTATGTCAGCAGTGCGGGTGTGACGATTCATGACGATCAGATTGATGTAGTGGGGCGCATTTTGTCGATGGGGAAACTGCATCACGCATTTACTGGTACCGGGGCAATTGCCCTGGCCGTTGCGGCGGCGCTGCCAGATTCAGTGGTTGCGCGCAATTTAGGTACGGGAAACGAAGATGAGAAACAGGCCCTGATTCGGATCGGGCATGTTTCTGGCAGGCTTATGCTGGGTGCTACCGTGAGACAGGAAGGGCGCAAGTGGCAAATGGAAAAAGCCATTTTGTCGCGTAGCGCCCGGTTGATTATGTCGGGCCAGGTACATCTTCCGTGATCGACTGTTTACATCCAGTTGCGTAATAACCCGACGACTAAGCCCTCTAGCGCAAAGTCATCCTTATCTTCGTCGATAATGATGGGTTCGAAATCAGGGTTTTCGGGTAAAAGTTGAATCACTGAGTCGGTCTTTTTATACGTCTTGACGGTGACGTCATCGCCTATCCGGGCGACTACAATTTGTCCGTTTTTGACATTTTGCGTTTTCTTAATTGCCAGCAAATCTCCATCCAGAATCCCTACATCGCGCATGGACAGGCCACGTACTTTGAGCAGGTAGTCTGGCTTGGCGCTAAATAAAGCCGGATCAACGTTATAGCTGGCTTCAATATGCTCTTGCGCAAGAATAGGGGAGCCAGCGGCAACCCGTCCAACCAATGGTAAATTAATCTGCAGCAAGGCTGGATGGGGCAATGTTCCCATGCCATCTCTGGACAGACCACGCGACGAGCTCGGGGCCTTAGCCAGTATGCGAATGCCGCGGGATGTGCCAGGAGAAATTTCGATTGCCCCCTTACGTGCTAGTGCTTGTAAATGCTCCTCAGCTGCATTGGGAGAGCGAAATCCGAATACCGTCGCGATTTCTGCCCGGGTCGGCGGAAAGCCGGTGTTTTCAATAGCGTCTCTTATCAGATCAAGAACTTCTTGCTGGCGGGTGGTTAATTTGATCATATTGGTGGCTATCGATAAATGATGGGGTGGTACAAGTATATGCAATTAACCTGTATTTTTGTACAGTAATTATGGGAATGCAAGCAATTTAGAAAGTTATATGCATCATATGAATAAACGTGTGACGACATTGAATTTTTAACCATTACACTGTATAGTGCTTGGTTTTCCTCTTCCCACACTCGTCTTGACGCCGAGGTGGGCTATTTCAACAGTCCAAAAAGGAGCTTACATGCGTCATTATGAAATCGTATTTATCGTCCACCCGGATCAAAGCGAGCAAGTGCCTGCAATGATCGAACGCTACAAGGGTATCGTCACAACACGTGGTGGTATCGTTCATCGCGTTGAAGATTGGGGCCGTCGTCAGTTGGCATATCTGATCCAGAAATTGGCAAAAGCACACTATGTTTGTTTAAACATTGAGTGCGATAGCGAAACACTGGCCGAAATCGAAACTGGCTTCAAATTCAATGATGCCGTTTTGCGTCACCTGACTGTCAAGCTGAAAAAAGCTGAAACTGGTCCATCGCCAATGATGAAGGCTGTGCAAAAGGAAGATGCTGCTAAAAGCCATCGTACTGAAGCACCAGCCGCCGCACCTTCGGCACCAGCAGCAGCTGCCTGATTTTCGATTAACTTGCATTCACATTTCCACATAAACCGGAGTGAACCAATCTAACAACGTGTTTCATTTGATCGCCGAAATCGCAGAACGCGAAGTATTGCGTTATACGCCGGCTGGTATCCCGATCGTTTCAGCAATATTGCTCAATCGCTCGTCGCCAAATGAAGCAGGGATACAACGTCAGGTTGAATTCGAAATTGCCGCGCTCGCCATTGGTGAGATTTCGGGAAGGTTCAATCAGACAATGTTGGGTGGTTTGTACTGGTTTGAAGGATTTTTGGCACGCAAGAGCCGTAATGGCCGAAGTCTGGTATTTCACATCACTGAATTTGCTGCAGCTGAAACTGCAGCCTAATTATTTATACAGGAGCCTCAAATGGCATTCGGTAAAAAGTTCGATAAAAGTAAATTAAAAAATAAGCGTCAACAACAAAACCCGCTGTTCAAACGGAAAAAGTTTTGCCGTTTCACAGCAGCTCACGTTGCCAGCGTTGATTACAAAGACGTCGATACGTTGAAAGATTTCGTTCAGGAAAATGGCAAAATCATGCCAGCACGCCTGACAGGTACTAAGGCAATTTATCAACGTCAGGTAGACACCGCGATCAAACGCGCACGTTTCCTTGCGTTGTTGCCGTACACCGATCTGCACAACGTTTAATTGACGACTTGAATTAGGAGAAAAATATGCAAATTATTTTGTTAGAAAAAGTCGTTAATGTCGGCAATCTGGGTGACGTCGTTAAAGTAAAAGACGGTTTCGCACGTAACTTTCTGATCCCGCAACGTCTGGCTCGCCGCGCTACAACCTCAGCTCTTGCTGAGTTTGAAGTCAAGCGTGCTGAACTTGAAAACATTGCAGCTGCAAAATTGGCTACTGCTCAAATCCAAGGCGAAAAACTGAACGGTTTGACCGTGAAGATTTCACAAAAATCAGGCGTTGATGGTCGTTTGTTCGGTTCAGTTACTAACGGTGATATCGCTGAAGCATTGACCAAGCAAGGTTTTGCTGTTGATAAATCGCAAGTGCGTTTGCCTGTTGGTCCGTTGAAGATTGTTGGCGACCACGCTGTTGCTGTGTCTTTGCATACTGACGTGTTGGTTGACGTTACTGTTACTGTAGTCGGCGAGCACGCTTAATTTATTAAGTTTGTAGCATACTTCTTGGAATAATAAAAAGCCGGGTTCGCCCGGCTTTTTATCGCCATTTTTATATATTCCAACAGAGTTAAGCATAAGCTTAGCGGGTATAATTCGCGCCATGCGTCCACCTTCATCAGATCCCCAGTTAGATTCTCTTCGTGTACCACCCCATTCAATCGAAGCGGAACAATCCGTTTTAGGTGGCTTGTTGCTCGATAATGCTGCCTGGGACAGAATTGCCGATTTTGTTCGCGCTGACGATTTTTATCGATATGATCATCGTATTATTTTTCAACATATTGTTAAGTTGATTAATAACAGCCGCCCGGCCGATGTCATTACCGTTTTTGAATCTCTCGGTAGCACTGGCAAGGCCGAGGAAGTTGGCGGTTTGACTTACCTCAACGCGCTGGCACAAAACACCCCATCGGCCGCCAATATTCGTCGGTACGCTGAAATCGTGCGCGACCGTGGTATCTTGCGCAAACTGATTACGGTTGCTGACGAAATTTCAGGGCAGGCCTTCAGTCCACAAGGCAAAGAAGTCAAACAAATGCTCGATGAGGCCGAATCGAAGATTTTTGCGATTGCCGAAGAGGGGTCACGCGGCGCGCAAGGATTCCAGGAAATTCAGCCTTTACTGACTCAAGTAGTCGAACGTATCGATGAACTGTATAGCCGTGATAATCAAAGCGAGATAACGGGTGTACCAACTGGTTTTGCCGATCTCGATAAAATGACGTCGGGCTTGCAGCCGGGCGATCTGATTATTGTTGCAGGTCGCCCATCAATGGGTAAGACCGCATTTTCTATCAATATCGGCGAGACTGTCGCGATCGAAAGTGGATTGCCAGTTGCCGTATTCTCAATGGAAATGGGCGGCACGCAGCTAGCGATGCGTATGTTGGGATCGGTGGGCCGCCTTGATCAGCATCGGTTACGTACCGGACGGTTGAATGATGAGGATTGGCCACGCTTGACGCATGCGATTCAGAAGATGAACGATGCGCAGCTATATATTGATGAAACCCCCGCCTTGAGCTCGATGGAGCTACGTGCGCGTGCCCGGCGATTATCGCGTCAGTGCGGCAAGTTGGGATTGATCATTATCGATTACCTGCAACTTATGTCAGGTAACAGTGCAGGTGAGAATCGCGCTACTGAAATATCTGAAATCTCCCGAAATCTAAAAGGTTTGGCCAAAGAGCTGCAATGCCCGGTCATTGCCTTATCGCAATTGAATCGCTCGCTAGAGCAGCGTCCGAATAAACGTCCCGTCATGTCCGATTTGCGCGAATCAGGTGCGATTGAGCAAGATGCCGATGTGATTTTGTTTATCTATCGTGATGAAGTGTATAACCCCGATTCACAAGAAAAGGGAACGGCAGAGATTATCATTGGTAAGCAGCGTAATGGCCCGATTGGAAGCGTCCGACTGACGTTTCTCGGGCAATACACCAAATTTGATAATTATGCCGGTGGCCTCGCAGCGCCTTATGGTGGCGATTAATCTTCCAATAGCAAATTGGCAATAATTTCCCCTTGGAGCTTTTAGTAATACAGTACAGATTCAACCAAGCTTTAATTAAGAAGAGAGAATAAATATGTTTGCACGATTAATGCCTACCGAGGGCAAATTTTTTGAGCTCTTTAATCAGCATGCCGAGTTGTGTGTGAAGGGCGCAAAAGAGATGGTGGCATTAATGACCAATTTCGACGATCTTGAAATTCGCGTCCATGCCATTGAGGGCATTGAAAAGCAAGCCGATAAGATCACCTACGCAGCGATTGATATGCTGCATAAAACCTTCATTACGCCGATTGATCGTGACGATATCCATACCCTGATTACGCGTATGGACGACATTCTGGATTTGCTGGAAGATGCGGCGCAAACCATTTCCCTGTACGACATCAAGGCCATTACGCCAGAAGCCAAGCGTCTCGCTGAGTTGTGCTTATCCTGCGCCGAAAGAGTCAAGGCTGCGGTGGCACTCCTGCACAACATGGACAATTCGACCAAGATTTTGGAAATCTGCGCAGAAATTGATCGCCTGGAGTCCGATGCGGATCACGTGATGCGTGCTGCGATGTCGAAGCTTTTCCGTGATGAGCCAGATGTGCGCACGCTCATTAAGCTCAAAGCGATTTATGAAATTTTGGAAACCGTGACAGATCGTTGTCAAGACGTTGCGAACATCATCGAAGGCATCATCGTAGAAAACGCTTAAGTCCTTCACCTCAGCCCGGAGAGATAACGGGCTGAGCCAGGGTGGGGCAGCTGATAACGACTGCCATGTGCGATTATCAAGATTTAATCTTCTCCATCGTACCGCCTCGATGTAATTCAAAACGACTCAATTTTCCATGCAAACTCTTCATATTAGTATTTACGTTCTTGCGTTCCTTGTTGCATTAGCGCTGGTGTTCGATTTCATGAACGGTTTTCATGATGCCGCCAATGCCATCGCAACCGTTGTCTCTACCGGGGTCTTGAAGCCGCAACAGGCCGTCGCAATGGCTGCCGTTTTTAACTTTGTCGCGATTGCCGTTTTTCAGTTGCATGTTGCCGCAACGGTAGGAAAGGGCACCATTCACGCTGAAGTGGTCGATCATTATGTTGTGTTCGGCGCACTGATCGGCGCGATCTGCTGGAACATTTTGACCTGGTACTACGGCATTCCCTCCTCTTCATCGCATGCCTTGATCGGTGGCTTAGTAGGCGCCGCTGTAGCGAAAGCCGGTACGGGTGCACTGATCTCTTCCGGACTCATTAAAACCATCGCCTTTATTGTCCTGTCACCATTGCTAGGCTTTATTTTCGGCTCCATCATGATGGTGTTAGTGTCCTGGGTTTTTGTGCGCTCAACACCGCGCAAAGTCGATAAATGGTTCCGTCGTCTGCAATTGGTCTCGGCCTCGATGTATAGCCTTGGTCATGGCGGTAATGATGCACAAAAAACCATCGGTATCATTTGGATGTTATTGATCGCCGCCGGTGTGTCGAATGGCGCTGATGCATTGCCGCCTTGGTGGGTCATTTTGTCTTGCTATAGTGCGATCAGTCTGGGGACATTATTCGGTGGCTGGCGTATCGTCAAAACGATGGGACAGAAGATTACCAAGTTGAAACCGGTTGGCGGTTTTTGTGCCGAAACTGGCGGCGCTATCACATTGTTCATGGCGACGATACTCGGCGTACCGGTATCGACCACGCACACTATTACCGGTGCAATCGTTGGCGTCGGCGCATCGCGCAGATTGTCTGCGGTACGCTGGGGCGTTGCGAGTAATATTGTATGGGCCTGGATTTTCACGATTCCAGCATCAGCATTTATTGCCGCTATTGCGTGGTGGATCGGGATGCATTTGTTGTGAGTATTTGATGGGTATTTGAATTAGCCATCGTTATTGAATAGGCCGTGCAAAGTAAATTTGCACGGCTCTTTTCATTGACAGGGCATAAATGAGCCTAGCATAAAAAGCAGAGCAATCTATTTCTATAAAAAGGGTATGCAGGGACAGGCATCAACACTGTTGCGATTTTGTACCCTAATTTGCACCCTGGATCCTCCAAACAAAAAGGCCAATCCGAAGATTGGCCTAACTCATTGATTCTATTGGTCGGGACGGAGTGATTCGAACACTCGACCCCTTGGACCCCATCCAAGTACGCTACCAGGCTGCGCTACGCCCCGACTAGCCTGCTATTATATCAGCGCAAAAGTGTTTTCAAACTACTCGGTTTGCGTAAATTTCAACTAAATGATGGCTTCCATTAATCGCTGAAGTTGTAATGACCATTTTCTCTTGAGCATCCTATGTCAATAAAAATCAGCCAGTATTTTGATGGTGGCGCCATCGTCGTTTTGCGTGCGGAGCAGCCGCAGCATATTGAACTCAATATCCGTAGCGATTCGCATGCGAATTTTACGCAGTGGTTTTATTTTCGTCTGCAAGGAGCACGTGGGGAGGCGTGCAATATTAGTTTGATGAACGCTGGTCAAGCCACGTACACCAATGGTTGGAAAGACTATCAGGCGGTTGCCAGTTACGATCGCGAGAACTGGTTCCGCGTACCGACGTCATTTGACGGCCAAGTGCTGAAGATTACGCATATACCTGAGAACGATAGCGTGTATTACGCTTATTTTGAGCCTTACACGTGGGAGCGTCATCTCGGTTTGTTGGGCCGTGCCGCGCAGTCTGCACTGGTGACGATTGAGGATTTGGGGAGTACGGTGGATGGCCGCGATATGAATTTGATGGTGATCGGAAACCCCTCTGCGGCAAAAAAAGTTTGGGTGATTGCGCGTCAGCATCCGGGCGAGACAATGGCTGAGTGGTTTGTGGAGGGCTTGGTGGATGCGTTGCTTGATGGGGCTAATCCGCTAGCGACGCGGGTACTGCAAGAGGCAGTATTTTATGTCGTGCCGAATATGAATCCCGATGGTTCTGTGCGCGGCAATTTGCGTACCAATGCGGCCGGTGCGAATTTAAATCGTGAATGGATGACGCCGTCGCTTGAGAAAAGCCCGGAGGTTTTTCTGGTGAAAAATAAAATCCATGCAATTGGTTGCGATCTGTTTTTGGACGTGCATGGCGATGAAGCGTTGCCGTATATTTTTGTTGCCGGGTCAGAAATGCTGGAAGGATTTACTGCTGAGCAGGCGATCGAGCAAAATAAATTCATTGCTAATTTCGAGAGTGCCAGTCCGGATTTTCAGAGTAAGTACGGTTATAGCTCTAGTAAATACAATGCAGATATGTTGGCGTTGGCATCGAAATATGTCGGACACACTTTTAAGTGTTTATCGCTGACGCTTGAATTGCCTTTTAAGGATAATGCGAATTTGCCCGACGCTAAAATAGGTTGGAACGGTGCTCGCAGTGCGCGGCTTGGTGCGGCGAGTTTGCAACCGATTTTGAAGGCATTTGAATAGATTCGGATCGCATAAATATGCAAAAAAATGCCGTCTTCCAGTTAAGGAAGGCGGCATTTTTTATTTCGGCAACTATTCTTATTCAATGAAAATGCGCCGATCCACTCGGTGGGGCATCTTCTGGCATTTCTGGATGGACCAGTTCGCCATCAGGATCCGGATAGAATGGGGAGCCGCAGTCATCGCAGAATTCCATCGCAAATAATTCCTCATGCTGAGAAATGTCGTTGATGCCGCATTCGCGCAGCAATGACAGAATTTGTTCTAGCGGTGTTTGTGTTTCAACCTCGGATGTCATCAGACTAGTTTCTTCTTCCGCTTCTTCCTGGCCGTAAAGTGGCCACACCACGCCATAAATGACGTCATTGGTTTGTCCAACGGAAAATCCGATCCGGTATTCGTCGACCCGATTACTTTCTGGTTGCTCACTGAATCGACCGATGGTGGCGTGCAAATCCTTGCTTTCGATTTCTAACGTGGTGGCAAGGTAATAGCTGGCCGCACGTAATGAGACCGGGCGAATTTGTTTGTCACCTTCACGGCAGGCGACAAAATACGCTTCTGGCAACAAAAGATCGATACCGCAACCGGGCAGCAGGCGACTGACATTGGGCGTTACCTGCGCTTGCCAATGCTCTAGCGCGATGGTTTTTTTTGCGATGCTGCTGGCATTACTGTTCCTCGCTCCTGGTTGCCAGCAAAATAATGGGTGCCCGCTTGGTATGACCAGCGTGGCTAATAAATAACGTGTATCGGCTAGAAATGGTGCAGTTTCGGGTGGATTCGGAATGCTGGGCACCGTTGTTTCGGTGAGAGCTGCATGTGTCATGCGCTGCATCAGTGTGTAGGTGTCGGCGTGGGAGCGCGGTAGTTGATCGATTGCGTACAAGGTGGGGATCAAGGTAGCACGGACGTCGGGGGCAAGTATGTGCGCGTGCAAATGGCTGCTCAGTGTCGTTAGCATGTCAGGTGGAATCGCACCGGCGGCAATCGAAAAACGGGTCCAGGCTAAGATCGGCATGGCGATTAATAAAGTGTCATAACTGACGCCGTCATGTTCTATCGTTGATGATTCACTACAGGCCTCTACCGCGTCCATCAAGGCGTCGTAGGCATCGGCATCGTCTGGAAATAATTGTTCCAGTGCGCTATCGATAGGTTCCTGGTGATGGCTTTTGAGAAGTTTGTTGATATGAATGTCGAGTTCATGTTCCCAGGCGCGTTGCTCCATGCGGCTGGAGGCGAGAACTAAGGCTTGTGCTAGTTCAGTCAGTCGGTGGCTGTCGGTGGAGAACTTACGAGATGTTTTTGACGGACGGCGCATGATTGTATGTGTGGCTTAGCGTGTTGAAATGAGGCAGGATGTCTGCCGGGTTGGATAGCCTATTGTAGTGGAGTAGTGGATGCAGAAAACGAAAAAAACGCCGGACTAAGTAAATAGTCCGGCGTTTTTATTTGCTACCGTAGCAATACTTCTTATAGCTTCATCGGTACGCTATGCAACGCTTTTTGCTCTTTTATGCTGCCAGTAACTGACGCAGCACGAATGGCAGAATACCGCCGTGCTTGTAGTAATCGACTTCTATTGGTGTATCAATACGCAGCAGAACCTTGACTTCTACGGTGTCGCCATTGGCACGATGAATCACCAGAATGGCATCTTGCTGTGGTTTGATTTCGCCGTCGATACCTTTGAGGTCAAAGGTTTCGTTGCCGGTAATCCCTAGTGTGTCAACGCTGTCGGTGCCGATAAACTGGAGTGGCAAGACGCCCATGCCGACCAGATTCGAGCGGTGAATACGCTCAAACGAACGCGCGAAAACAGCTTTCACGCCGAGTAGTTGCGTACCTTTGGCTGCCCAGTCGCGTGACGAACCTGTGCCGTACTCTTCACCAGCGAAGACCATGGTTGGAATGCCGTCTTTTACGTATTGCATCGCTGCGTCGTAAATTGGCATTTCAACAGCGGCTGGCTGATGCAGCGTGATACCGCCTTCAACCCGTGAACCGTCTGGCGTTGCCGGGATCATCAAGTTTTTGATACGAACGTTGGCGAACGTGCCGCGCATCATGATTTCGTGGTTACCGCGACGTGAACCGTAGGAGTTGAAGTCTGCCTTCAGTACGCCGTTTTCGGCCAGCCATTTACCGGCGGGGCTCGATTCTTTGATCGCACCGGCTGGTGAGATATGGTCGGTGGTGATGGAGTCGCCAAATACGCCCAAAGCGCGTGCACCGGTAATACCAGTTGCGGCGGCTTTTGGCTCCATTGTGAAGTCGTGGAAGAACGGCGGTTCCGCGATGTAAGTCGAGGTTGGCCAATCGTAGACCTGACCTTGGGCCACGCCTTTAATGCCTTCCCACAGCTTGCCCGGTGCGCCTTTGACGTCTGCGTAGTTAGCCTTGAAGGTCTTGGCATTCATCGCAAATTTCATCAGCTTGGCAACTTCTTGCGAGGTCGGCCAGATGTCGCCCAGATAGATATCTTTGGCTTTGCCATCTTTACCTTTACCTCTGCCGACGGGTTCCGTCATCAGGTCGCGGGTCATATTGCCGGCGATGGCATAGGCCACAACCAACGGTGGTGATGCCAGGAAGTTGGAGCGAATATTCGGATGAATCCGTGCTTCAAAGTTGCGGTTACCAGACAGGATTGCGGAGGCGACGATATCGTTCTTGACGATGGCTTCGTTCATTGAAGGTGTCAAATCGCCAGCGTTACCAATACAGGTAGTGCAACCGTAGGCGGTGACGCCGAAACCGAGTTTTTCCAGGTAGGGCAGCAGGCCAGCCGCGGTCAGGTATTCAGTCACAACGCGTGAACCAGGGGCGAGTGAAGTCTTGATGTGCGGCGATACTTTGAGGCCAGCTTCAACCGCTTTTTTTGCCAGCAAACCGGCTGCCAGCATGACGCTTGGATTCGATGTGTTGGTGCAAGAAGTGATGGCGGCGATCAATACATCGCCATTCATGACGCCTACGCCATTGGCATCAACGTATTTAGCGTCGAGGTCTTCTGCTTTTTTGTTGAAGCCGCTTTCTGCTGCTGACTTGCTGAATAGTTCAGCAAAGTTGTTTTTGACATTGCCGATTTCGATACGGTCTTGCGGACGCTTCGGACCTGCCAGCGATGGTGCGACTGTGCCCAAATCAAGCGCAATAACAGTGGTGTAATCGATGTCGCCTTCTTTAGGAATACCGAACAGTTTTTGTGCGCGGAAATAACCTTCGAAAGCGTTGATTTCTGCCTTGCTGCGGCCGGTACCTTTGAAGTACTCAATCGTTTGTTCGTCGACCGGAAAGAAGCCCATCGTTGCGCCGTATTCCGGAGCCATATTGGCGATGGTTGCGCGGTCAGTCAGGCTCAGCGATACAGTGCCTTCGCCGAAGAACTCAACAAACTTGCCGACAACTTTAGCTTTACGCAGCAGTTCAGTGATGGTCAGAACCAAATCGGTAGCGGTAACGCCTTCACGCAATTGGCCTGTCAGATTGACACCGACGACGTCAGGCGTGAGGAAGTAGACCGGTTGGCCCAACATACCCGCTTCAGCTTCGATACCGCCAACGCCCCAGCCGACTACGCCGATACCGTTAATCATGGTGGTGTGGGAGTCTGTGCCGACTAATGTGTCAGGGTAGAAAATGTCGCCCTTTTTATGCACGCCGCGTGCGAGGTATTCCAGATTAACCTGGTGGACGATGCCGAAGCCTGGTGGGACTACACCGAAGGTATCAAATGCTTGCATGCCCCATTTCATGAACTGATAGCGCTCGTTGTTGCGCTGAAATTCCAGTTTCATGTTCAGGTCAAGCGCTTTCTTTTCACGGAAATGATCGATTTGTACGGAGTGATCGACGACCAGATCAACCGGTACCAATGGCTCGATATTCTTTGGATCTTTACCGAGTTGGGCGGCGACATTACGCATGGCGGCCAGGTCGGCCAGCAGTGGTACGCCGGTGAAATCTTGCAAGACGACGCGAGAAACCACGAAAGGAATCTCTTCGGTGCGCGCACCGGTTGCGCTCCATGCTGCTAGTTGCCGGACGTGTTCTTCAGTTACTTTCTTGCCGTCGCAATTACGTAGCACTGATTCCAGCACGATACGGATAGACACCGGCAAGCGTGAAATATTGATGCCGAGTTTTTTTTCAAGTGCAGGCAAAGAATAGAACTTGCCTTTCTTGGTGTCGGAAATTTTAAATTCCTTGAGCGTGTTCAACGTGTTGCGAGACATGATTTCTCCTTAATTTACCATTCGAGTAAAACGTTACTTTAGTGCTTTTTTTTGTTCGTCTTCGGTGTAACTGGTGTGTGGTCGACGTCGTTTTTAAATCGCAACCTTGGCGGATGCGCTTTAAAAACATCGCTCTCTGTACACTTTTCTGCGGGTTCTTAAAAATACTTTTAAGTAACCTGTGCTGCTTAAAAACTATTGCAATGTCGCGCCGATCTGACCTGGTAGGCGCGATGTTATTACAGGCTAGTTAGCCGTGCGCCGGCGCGCCTAAAAGACTGGCAGCGGCGGGGGCATCAGCTTGCTCCGACGATATACATTCGTTGGCGAGTTGATGACCTTGTTTTGAGTCAAGCAACATGCCTTTAGCCGGGATGCCTATCCATACAAAGCCGTATTTGTGATTTTCAAAACGGGAGGCACCCGTTGTTGTCGCCACGCTAGTGAGGCGATGCAATGTTTTGCCCCAGCGTAGCGCGATATGTTTTGGGTCTTCAATATTGCGATAAATCGTCAGTTTGTTGCCTAGTTCGCAGTTGTATTCAATGGCGACTGAAGTTTTGACATCGGGCGTGCCTTCGTCTTCGCCATCATCTACCTCGGCTACCGGAGCGGCAGCTTTCTTTACGACCTTTTTCTTGATGACCTTCTTTGTTGGAGTTGTTGTGGTTTGAGCGATAGACACGAGTGGCGCTGTGATCATGAAACCGGCGCACAACAGACTGAGAATAGATAAGGATTTTTTCATTTTTTCTGAACTTGGTCAGTTAATTCAATTGATGGGCGCGCTACGATATTGGTTACGTCAAAAAAGTGCAATGTTTAGTTGGTAACTAAGTTGTTAAATAACGTAACCGCAAACGAGGGCAGTGTTATGCCATTGTTTTTTGCGCGTTGCAAAATGGTCCAGTAATAACGATAGCTGGCGCGATCATGCAACGTGCCTAGATGCTGTATCGGTCCCCAAGATGCTTTTTGGGCGGCATATAAAATGGCAGCCGCTTCGCTCACTTCTGTCTGAGTTGGCGAGAAGGCATGCAAGATGTGATGTATCTGTTGCGGGTGAATGCTCCACATCCGTGTATAGCCGAACTCTATCCTTGCGCGTTGCGCATCATCAGCTACCACGGCGCTGTCGTGAATTTCTGTAGTGACATTGTGCGAAGGCGTTTTGCCATGCGCATGACAAGCAGCGGCAATATCGAGCTTGGCGCGGGTCACTAAGGGATGCGTGAATTGACCGGGTGAGCGCATCGCGGCACCGGGAATTGCGCCGTAATGTGCAGACACAAAATCCATGATACCGAACGATAGCGACTGTACTTGGGGCAGGGCAGCGATTGCAGCAACATCGGCCAAAGCGCCGTGCGTTTCGATGAGAACATGCACCGGTAGCGCTGGTCGTCCTGCCTGGTTGCTGTGAAGATTGATTAAGTCGATGGCAGTACTGACATCCTTCAGACTCTCAGCCTTCGGCAACATCAGATAGGCGAGACGCGTTGACGCAATCTTGCAGATGATCTCTACATCCTGCTCAAAAAAACTGCTGGTCACATCATGCACGCGTGCGCCGATACGATCAAAACGGTTGTCTTCGCTGGCAATCACGCTTGCAACAAGTTGCGCATGGGCTGCTTCATCGCCAGCGGCGGCACCATCTTCGCAGTCAAATGTGATATCGAATACTGGGCCGAGTTCTTGCTGGAGCAGAACCGACTTGCGCATGAGCTTTTCAGCACCGGCATAGTGGTCACAAGCCGGTAAGGAGACCGGTTGTTGCTTGCCTAGGAATAAAACCTCGGTAGGGTGCATGCGGCTTAGCTTGACTTGAATGGGCTTGAATTGGGGGTATTGCCTAACTACAGTAAATCTGAAAGTAGAACTGACGCAGACTTTTGTTTGCGTCAGTATCTAATGCGTGTCCGAACTAAAAGTGCACACACGCAAGGCCGGGATTAACCAACCAGATGTTTAACGCCTTCACGCTCTTCCAGAAGTTCGTTCAGCGTCACGTTGATACGTTCTTGCGAGAATGCGTCGATTTCCAAGCCTTGAACGATGGTGTACTCACCATTTTCGGTTGTGACCGGGAAACCAAACATGGTGCCTTCAGGAATGCCATATGAGCCATCCGATGGAACACCCATCGTGGTCCATTTACCATTCGTACCCAGGATCCAGTCACGTACGTGATCAATTGCTGCGTTTGCGGCCGATGCTGCCGACGACAAACCGCGTGCTTCAATGATGGCCGCGCCGCGCTTGCCAACGGTTGGCAGGAACACATCTTTGTTCCATTCATGGTCGTTAATCAAGTCTTTAACCGATTGTCCGTCAACTGTCGCATAGCGATAGTCAGCGTACATGGTTGGCGAGTGATTACCCCAGACGAACATTTTTTCGATAGCTGCAACTGGCTTGCCAGATTTTGCCGCAACTTGTGACAAGGCACGGTTGTGATCTAAGCGCAGCATGGCAGTGAAGTTTTTCGCTGGCAGGTTAGGAGCCGACTTCATCGCGATGTAAGCGTTGGTGTTGGCTGGATTGCCGACGACCAATACTTTAACATTGCGTGAGGCAACTGCATCTAACGCTTTACCTTGTACTGTGAAAATTTGTGCATTGGCTTCGAGCAGATCTTTACGCTCCATGCCAGGACCGCGAGGACGTGCGCCAACCAGCAGGGCAACATCGATATCCTTGAATGCGGTAAGCGGGTCGCTGTGGGCAGTAACACCGGCGAGCAGCGGAAACGCGCAATCGTCGATTTCCATGATCACGCCCTTCAGTGCTTTCTGGGCTTTCTCATCAGGAATTTCAAGCAATTGCAAGATGATCGGCTGATCTTTGCCAAGCAAGTCGCCATTAGCGATGCGGAATAGTAGGGAATAACCGATTTGACCAGCGGCGCCGGTTACGGCAACACGCATTGGGGTTTTAGCCATGTTGAATCTCCAGAGTGGTAATGAAAGCGATATATCTGTAGTGCCAGAAACTTCTTATGATACCGTCGAAAGCGGTGTGCGTCAGTTTGTTTTGGCGAGAAATTCGGCTGCCAAAAGCAATGTTGACGTGTCACCGAAAACGTATTGGGTATGACATCGTTGTAATGCCCAGCCTGATAAAGATGACAAATATTGCAGGGGACATCTCGTCTTACAAAGTAATAACAACAATTTTCGGCGAGTGTATGCGTGCGTAGTAAGTCTGTCAATGACTATCTTATATCTTATATAAGACATGTTAATTGTGGATTCTGTACTGGACTATGGCATGGGTTTTGTGTTGAAATCATAGGTTATGAGTTCCACGCCACCGAATATGATTAGTAGTGACCCAGCCAACCCCGGCAGCGCTGCTGTCTCCGCAGTATCCCCCACCTTTAGCCCCCTTTATCAGCAGATCAAAGCGCTTATTTTGCAGCGCTTGCAATCTGGCGAGTGGAAGCCGGGCGAGCTTATTCCTAGTGAAGTAGAGTTAGGTAGTCGATTTAAAGTTAGTCAGGGGACCGTTCGCAAAGCAATCGATGAGCTGGCAGCGGAAAATCTGGTGATTCGACGCCAGGGAAAAGGTACATTTGTTGCGACGCACCACGAAGCGCAGGCGCAGTTTAGATTTCTACGTCTGATGCCCGATGATGGTCAGCCAAAACCGGCAGAAAAATCTGTTATTGAGGTCAAGCGTCTACGGGCTCCAGCCGAGATTGCGCGCCTGTTGGGCATGAAGTCCGGAGATTCTGTAGTATTCGTCAAGCGTGTGATGTCGTTTGAAGGTGTGCCGACCATTCTTGAAGAGTTATGGTTGCCCGGTGTGATATTCAAAGGCTTGACATTGGAGCGTTTGGTTGAGTATCGGGGGCCGATGTATGGTTTGTTTGAGACGGAATTTGCTACACGGATGATCCGTGCGACAGAGCAAATTCGGGCTGCTAGTGCCGATGAGGAGGTGGCCCAACTGCTCAACGTGCCGTCTTTGTCGCCATTGTTGAGTGTTGAGCGAGTATCGTTTACTTATGGTGATAAGCCAGTAGAGGTGCGGCGTGGTTTGTATGTCACGGCGCATCATCATTACCAGAATGAATTAAATTGAGGCATTTCATTTGGGTTGTACGAAAAGCCAAAACCAGCAATTGATTTATCGTGTGAAAAGGTGATTTTCGTTGATTTGGCTGCGCAGAATCCATCCAATAATGTAGTCAAAATTGGTCCGGAAATCTGATGAGTAAATAGTAAATGGGTGGAATTCCTAATAACTATTGGTGTGCTGCACCAAAATAAGCGAAAATTGCGCAATTGTTTTAAAACTGAGGAGAACCCCCGTTATGTCTGAAGCCGAAGCCGAAAAAAAACAGCGGCCACAATTTCGAAATATCAATATCAATCAAATTATCGGTTACCGCCTGCCATTGGCCGGCTTTATCTCGATTCTGCACAGAATTAGTGGCTTGCTGATGTTTTTGCTGCTGCCTTTTATTCTTTTTCTGCTCGATACAAGTCTGGTGTCTGAGAGTTCATTCGAATACCTCAAGGGCATTACGTCCAACTGGTTCATCAAACTCATCATTTTGGCGCTTTCATGGGCTTATCTGCATCACTTTTGCGCAGGCATTCGTCATTTGGTGATGGATAACCACATTGGTCTCGACAAAGATAGCGCACGCAAATCGGCAGTCGGTGTATTTGCAGTGAGCTTGCCGCTGGCGCTCGTGGTTGCATTGAAACTGTTCGGAGCATTTTAAACATGGCAAATAACAATATTGGATCTAAACGTCTGGTCGTCGGCGCGCATTACGGCCTGCGCGATTGGTTGGCGCAGCGCGTAACCGCAGTGGTGATGGCGTTGTATACGGTTATTTTGTTGATTTCGTTTTTAAGCGCGACTGATTTCAGCTATCAGGGTTGGGCCGGTATGTTTGCTCATCAATGGTTCAAGCTGGCGACCTTCGTTGCCTTGGCAGCGTTGTTCTTTCATGCCTGGATTGGTGTACGCGATATCTGGATGGATTACGTTAAGCCGGTCGCCGTGCGACTGGTATTGCAAGTTGCCACTATTTTGTGGCTGGTCGGTTGTGCCGGATGGGCGGCGCAGATTTTGTGGAGAGTGTAATCGTGGCAGCTATTAAATCCACAATTCCTACACGCCGCTTTGATGCGGTAATCGTTGGGGCCGGTGGTTCCGGTATGCGTGCTTCGCTGCAGTTAGCGGAAGCTGGTTTAAATGTCGCCGTGTTGTCTAAAGTTTTTCCTACGCGTTCGCACACTGTTGCGGCACAAGGCGGTATCGGTGCTTCGCTGGGAAATATGTCTGAGGACAACTGGTACTGGCACATGTTTGACACGGTCAAAGGTTCGGACTATCTGGGTGATCAGGATGCGATCGAATTTATGTGCCGTGAAGCGGCGAAAGCCGTGTATGAATTAGAGCATCTCGGCATGCCGTTCGACCGTAATGCCGATGGCACGATTTATCAGCGTCCGTTCGGTGGACATTCGGCCAATTTCGGCGAAAAGCCGGTTGCCCGTGCTTGTGCTGCAGCCGACCGTACCGGTCACGCGTTGTTGCACACACTGTATCAACGCAATGTTCGCGCTAAGACCCACTTTTTTGTTGAGTGGATGGCAATCGATTTGATCCGCGATGCTGACGGCGATGTGCTCGGCGTGCTTGCGCTTGAGATGGAAACTGGCGAAATGATGATGCTCGAAGCCAAGACAACTGTCATGGCAACCGGCGGTGCGGGCCGTATTTGGGCTGCATCAACTAATGCGTTTATCAATACCGGTGACGGTATGGGTATGGCGGCGCGTGCAGGTATTCCACTGGAAGATATGGAATTCTGGCAGTTTCACCCGACTGGTGTTGCTGGCGCTGGTGTACTGATTACCGAAGGCGTGCGCGGTGAGGGCGGTATCCTGATCAACGCCAATGGTGAGCGGTTCATGGAGCGTTATGCCCCAACGCTGAAAGACTTGGCCCCGCGTGACTTCGTATCGCGTTCGATGGACCAGGAAATCAAAGAAGGTCGCGGTTGCGGTCCAAACAAGGATCACGTCATGCTGGATCTGCGCCATATCGGTGCCGATACCATCAAAAAGCGTCTTCCATCGATTCTGGAAATCGGCCACAAGTTTGCTAACGTCGATGCGCTCAAAGAGCCTATCCCGGTCGTTCCGACCATCCATTACCAAATGGGCGGTATCCCAACCAACGTGTACGGTCAGGTAGTGGTGCCTAAGGACGGCATTCCGAACGCGATTGTGAACGGTCTGTATGCGATAGGCGAATGTGCCTGTGTATCAGTGCATGGCGCAAATCGTCTCGGTACTAACTCGTTGCTGGACTTGGTTGTGTTCGGTCGTGCGGCCGGTAACCATATTGTGGACAGCAAGCTCAAAGAGCGTAGCAACAAGCAGCTTCCGGCTGGTGCGATGGATGTTTCTTTGGCACGTGTTGCAAAACTGGAAGCCAGTACCGGTTCTGAGCGCGTTCAAGATGTTGCCAACGATATTCGCAAGACGATGCAGCATTATTGCGGCGTCTTCCGTACTGACGAATTGCTGCAACAGGGCTACAAAGAAATCATGATTCTCGATGAGCGTCGCAAGAATGTGGCATTCAAAGATAAATCGAAAGTCTTCAACACCGCTCGGGTTGAAGCGCTGGAACTCGATAACATGATCGAAACGGCTAAAGCCACCATCACAGCGGCTGCTGCACGTAAAGAGTCACGCGGCGCGCATGCGCATCGGGATTACGAAAAGCGTGACGATGAAAACTGGATGAAGCACAGCTTGTGGTACTCCGAAGGTAATCGACTAGACTACAAGCCGGTCATTACCAAGCCCCTGACGGTCGATACGTTCAAGCCAAAACCACGAACTTTCTAAAAGGTCTAGCCATGTCACGTACAGTTAAATTTCAAATCTATCGCTACGATCCGGACAAGGATGCGAAGCCGTATATGCAAGACCTGACAGTTGAGTTGTTGCCGACTGACAAAATGTTGCTCGATGCATTGCAACGCATCAAAGCCGATGTCGATGATTCGTTAGCTCTGCGTCGCTCTTGCCGGGAAGGCGTTTGTGGCTCGGACGCCATGAATATCAATGGCAAAAATGGTCTGGCATGCACCACGAATCTGAATGAATTGTCGGAGCCGATCATCTTGCGGCCCTTGCCGGGCTTGCCAGTGATTCGCGATCTGATTGTCGATATGACGCAGTTCTTCAAGCAATACGATTCGGTCAAGCCTTACTTGATCAACGATAGCATTCCGCCGGAAAAAGAACGCCTGCAAACACCGGAACAACGTGAAGAGCTGGACGGTTTGTACGAATGTATTTTGTGCGCTTGCTGTTCAACTTCTTGCCCGTCCTTCTGGTGGAATCCAGACAAGTTTGTCGGCCCTGCCGGCTTGCTGCAAGCCTATCGTTTCATCGCTGATAGCCGTGATGAAGCCACTGGCGCGCGTCTGGATAATCTTGAAGATCCGTATCGCTTGTTCCGCTGTCGTTCGATTATGAATTGCGTCGATGTCTGCCCTAAGGGATTAAACCCAAATGCAGCGATTGGCAAGATTAAAGAACTGATGGTTCGTCGCGCAGTTTAAGCATTGCTAAGTCAGGCGGGAGTGGCAGATATGCTCCCGTCTGATTTGCTGAAAATGCTGCTGACGTTGCATGAAGTTACTCACTTTTATAGTCGCAGTCTGCACTAAATAGAATAAATTACATCATGACCACTACGCATCAAGCTGATCCGGCAAAACGTGCAAGATTGCGCTGGCGTGCGCGCCGTGGCCTATTGGAAAATGATCTGATATTGACCAGATTTCTGGATGCAAATGAGGCAACCATCACGGACGATGATGTCGACGCATTTACGCGGTTGATGGAGTTGACTGACATTGATCTAATGAATTTGCTGATGGGGCGCAACGAGCCCGAAGGTGAGGTCGATTTGCCCCAGGTTCATGCTTTGATAGCGCGACTACGCGTAATCTGAGCTGAGATTAAGCCGCCACTGGCCCTTCGCCAGTGAATGCAGTCGCTTGCATGCGGTGACGCAGGACGTATGCGCATCTTTTGTTTTTTTGATTCAAGCATCACCTGTTAAAGAGGAAAAAGTCATGACCAACGCTGATAAAAAAGCCACGCTATCGTTTTCCGATGGTAGCCCATCTGTCGAGTTTCCAATTTACAAAGGGACCGTTGGTCCTGATGTTATCGATATTCGCAAGTTATACGGCGCAACCGGGAAGTTTACTTATGACCCGGGCTTCATGTCGACCGCTGCATGTAATTCGTCAATTACCTATATTGATGGTGACAAAGGCGAGTTACTGTATCGCGGTTATCCGATTGAGCAATTGGCCGTCAATTGCGATTTTTTGGAAACCTGCTACCTTTTGCTGAATGGCGAATTGCCGACAGCCGCGCAAAAAGAAACTTTCGATGCAACCGTGACCGCGCACACAATGGTGCACGAACAGATGCAATTCTTTTTCCGCGGTTTCCGTCGTGATGCGCATCCGATGGCCGTGTTAGTTGGTACAGTTGGAGCGTTGTCATCGTTCTATCATGACTCGCTAGACATTACCAATCCGCGTCACCGTGAGGTTTCGGCTATTCGTTTGATTGCCAAACTGCCAACACTGGTCGCGATGGCATATAAATACAACGTCGGTCAGCCATTCGTGTACCCACGTAATGACTTGTCGTACAGCGCTAACTTCATGCACATGATGTTCTCCACGCCGTGTGAAGAATACAAAGTCAATGATGTGTTGGTACGCGCTTTGGATCGTATTTTGATTTTGCACGCTGATCACGAGCAGAATGCATCGACTTCGACAGTGCGTCTGGCCGGTTCCAGTGGTGCCAATCCATTCGCCTGTATCGCTGCAGGTATTGCTTGTTTGTGGGGTCCGGCACATGGCGGCGCCAACGAAGCGGCACTCAATATGCTCAAGGAAATTGGATCGGTCGATAACATTCCTGAATTCGTTAAGCAAGTTAAAGACAAAAATTCGACTGTCAAGTTGATGGGCTTCGGTCACCGTGTCTACAAGAACTACGACCCGCGTGCGAAATTGATGCGTGAAACTTGCTACGAAGTATTGGCTGAACTGGGCTTGGAAAACGATCCTTTGTTCAAATTGGCGATGGCATTGGAAAAAGTAGCGCTTGAAGACGAATATTTCGTTTCCCGCAAACTGTATCCAAACGTCGACTTTTATTCAGGTATCGTGCAGTCGGCGTTAGGTATTCCTGTGTCACTGTTTACTGGAATCTTCGCAATGGCGCGCACAGTAGGTTGGATTGCGCAATGGAATGAAATGATTTCAGATCCAGAACAAAAAATTGGCCGTCCACGCCAATTGTTTATTGGGTCACCAGCGCGTGATGTCACACCAATGGCTGAACGGTCTGAAAGTAAGTGAAGTAAATAATAAAAAAGCGAATCTAAGATTCGCTTTTTTATTGCTTGATGGTTGCGTAATGGTAGTTATGCTATGCTACCGGACCAATAAGTTTCAATTGGATTGCAACGGATAGCTTTAAAGTTTTGTACTGCTTCGATAACAGAGTTGTAGCAAACATGACAAGATCAAAAAGTGTGAGCATACGATTGGAACACCTTGGGTTGGCTAAAAAGAATACAGTAACAGGCAGTCGTAATTTAATCCCTTCCCCACAACTTGATGTGCAATCCGCTAACCGGTCAGGCCGTGTCGCGGAAGGTTATGTTAACCCGCTAATCTCGCGTTACGCGAAGAAAGGTGAGCAAGATGATGCAGCAATATCGCTCCAATTCATATCTCTTCGGAGGTAACGCACCGTACATCGAAGAGCTGTACGAGTCTTACCTCGACAATCCCGGATCTGTTTCAGATAACTGGCGTTCATATTTTGACGCCATGCAACATGTGCCTGCAGTCGATGGCACTGATAAACCTGATGTTGCGCACGCGTCGGTTATTGCGTCGTTTGCCGAACGCGCAAAGCATGGTCCTATTCGTACAATTTCTGCTTCAGCTGATGCTGAAATGGGTCGTAAGCGCGTCGCAGCTACCCAACTGATTGCAGCCTACCGTTACCTCGGTTCGCGCTGGGCAAATCTGGATCCACTGCAACGTCAAGAACGTTCGGTCCTACCAGAATTGGACCCAACTTTTTACGGCTTTACCGATGCGGACATGGACATTGTCTTCAACATCAGTAATACCTACTTCGGTACCGAAACCTCCACGCTACGTGATTTGCTCAATTCCTTGCGGGATACTTATTGCCGCTCGATTGGCGCTGAGTTCATGTACGTCAGTGATCCTACCGAAAAGCGCTGGATCCAGGAACGTCTGGAATCGACCCGTTCGGCACCGACCTTCACTGTAGAAAAGAAAAAACACATTCTTGAACGCCTGACCGCAGCAGAAGGTCTGGAACGTTACCTGCACACACGCTATGTCGGTCAAAAGCGTTTCTCGCTTGAGGGCGGTGAGAGTTTCATCGTTTCACTGGATGAAACGATACAGCGCGGCGGCGAAAAAGGTATTCAGGAAATGGTAATCGGGATGGCCCATCGCGGTCGTCTGAACGTTCTGGTCAATACACTGGGCAAGATGCCGCAAGAATTATTTGCCGAGTTTGAAGGTAAACACGGCGACGATTTGCCATCTGGCGATGTGAAGTATCATCAAGGCTTCTCCTCCGATATCACCAGCCCGGGCGGACCAGTCCACTTGTCGCTGGCATTTAATCCGTCGCATCTTGAAATCGTCAACCCGGTGGTTGAGGGTTCGGTTAAAGCCCGTATGGAACGTCGCGGCGACAAGGATGGCGCGCAAGTCTTGCCTATCCTGGTGCATGGCGATGCAGCCTTTGCCGGGCAGGGCGTTGTGATGGAAACCTTGAATCTGGCGCAAACGCGCGGTTACGGCACTGGCGGTACTGTGCATATCGTGATCAACAATCAGATCGGATTTACCACTTCAGACCCACGCGATTCACGCTCAACGCTGTATTGCTCCGACGTCGTCAAGATGATCGAAGCGCCGGTATTGCATGTCAATGCGGATGATCCGGAAGCGGTGGTATTCGCAACCCAGATCGCGCTCGATTATCGGGTCGAGTTCAAGAAGGACATCGTTGTAGACATCATTTGCTACCGTAAACTTGGTCACAACGAACAAGACACGCCAGCGTTGACGCAACCGCTGATGTACAAAAAAATTGCCCAGCATCCAGGTACGCGTAAAGTTTACGCAGACAAGTTGACTGCGCAAGGCACGATCGCCCCGGATGAAGGCGATGCGATGGTCAAGGCCTATCGCGATGCGATGGATGCCGGTAAGCACACGGTTGATCCGGTCATCACCAACTTCAAGAGCAAATATGCGGTTGATTGGCTGCCATTCCTGAATCGTAAATGGACTGACGCCGCCGATACTGCCGTGCCACTGGCTGAACTCAAGCGTTTGTCCGCACGGATTACGACTGTTCCTGAAAACTTCAAGGTACATGCCTTAGTTGAAAAAGTACTCAATGATCGCGCCACCATGGGTCGGGGTGAACTCAATCTCGATTGGGGTATGGGCGAACATCTGGCATATGCGTCACTGGTTTCTTCCGGTTACGCGATTCGCTTGACGGGTCAAGATGCTGGTCGCGGCACTTTCGTTCATCGTCACGCGGTATTGCATGATCAAAACCGTGAGCGTTGGGATGCTGGTAGTTATATTCCGCTGCAAAATGTCTCAGATCAACAAGCGCCATTCAATGTGATTGACTCAGTGTTGTCGGAAGAGGCGGTACTCGGTTTTGAGTACGGCTACTCGACTGCTGAACCAAACACGCTGACTATCTGGGAAGCGCAATTTGGTGACTTTGCCAATGGTGCACAAGTCGTTATCGACCAATTCATCAGCTCTGGCGAAGTGAAATGGGGCCGTGCTTCTGGTCTTGTCATGATGCTGCCGCACGGTTATGAAGGTCAGGGACCAGAGCATTCATCGGCACGTCCGGAACGCTTCTTGCAATTATGTGCAGATAACAACATGCAAGTAGTGCAACCGACTACGTCGGCGCAGATTTTCCATCTGTTACGTCGCCAGATGATTCGCTTGTTCCGTAAGCCGTTGGTGATCATGACGCCGAAGTCCCTGCTGCGCAATAAGGATGCTGGCTCGCCATTGTCTGATTTTGCCAAGGGCTCTTTCCAGACTGTCATTGGTGAAGTTGATACCAAGATGGATGCTAAGAAGATCAAGCGCGTTATCGCCTGCTCGGGCAAGATTTATTACGATCTCGTCAATGCCCGCAAAGAGCGCGGTCAAACTGATACGGCCATTATTCGTCTTGAGCAACTGTATCCATTCCCGCATAAGGCATTTGCTGCCGAGTTGAAGCAATTCCCTAACTTTAATGAATTGGTATGGGCGCAGGACGAACCCCAAAATCAAGGGGCATGGCTACAGATTCAACACAATATTTTTGAAAATCTGGGTGATGGTCAAAAGCTTGCCTATGCAGGTCGTCC
Organism: Glaciimonas sp. GG7; assembly: GCF_052976905.1. NCBI lineage: Bacteria > Pseudomonadati > Pseudomonadota > Betaproteobacteria > Burkholderiales > Oxalobacteraceae > Glaciimonas > Glaciimonas sp. GG7. The sequence goes on from NZ_JBRIIQ010000006.1 coordinate 44,746, forward strand.
AGCCAGCGCATCGCCTGCCGTGGGTTACTACGACAAGCATTACGCGCAGCAAAAAACATTGCTCGATACCGCATTTTCGAAGCTCAAAGGCTTTGTTCTTACCAAATAACTGAATACTGAAACAAAGGCGTGCCGGACCACTGTGACACCGTGATAAATGGCACGCCTGATTCAATCCCAATACGGAGAATTTCATGGCACTTATAGAAGTTAGAGTCCCCCAACTATCAGAATCAGTCGCTGAAGCGACCATGTTGCAATGGCATAAAAAAGTTGGCGACCCAGTCGCACGCGACGAGAACATGATCGATATCGAAACAGATAAGGTCGTTCTTGAGCTGCCAGCACCAATGGATGGCGTGATTGTACAAATCATCGAACCCGATGGCGCAACCGTAGTTGCAGGTCAGCTCATCGCGATGATCGATACTGACGCTTCGGCTAAAGTCAGTCCGATGGAGGTATCTGCATTACACGTGCCACAAACTGATGCAATCAGTACACCTGTCGCTGCCGCAGAATTGTCCAGCAATACGGCAGCCGGTATCGCCATGCCAGCAGCAGCTAAATTGTTATCAGAAAACAATCTGAGCGCTACGCAAATCGCAGGTAGCGGCAAAGATGGTCGTGTTACTAAAGGCGATGTCCTCAATACCCTGGCGGCAAAACCTGCTGCACAAGCTCCAGCTCCAGCGCCAGCACCTGTTGCGGTCGCAGCCAAACCTGCATTGCAACAAGTTGCGTCACCAAAAGCAAAACTGGAAGAGCGCCCGGAAGAGCGCGTGCCAATGAGCCGTTTGCGTGCGCGTATCGCTGAGCGTTTGCTTCAATCGCAAGCGACTAATGCGATTTTGACGACATTCAATGAAGTCAACATGCAGCCGATTCTCGATTTGCGTGCCAAGTACAAAGATAAGTTCGAGAAAGAGCATGGCGTAAAGCTTGGCTTTATGTCGTTCTTCGTTAAGGCCGCTGTTGCTGCGCTCAAGCGTTACCCTATCGTCAATGCTTCGGTTGATGGTAACGACATCGTTTATCACGGCTATTTCGATATCGGTATTGCTGTGGGCTCACCACGTGGTCTTGTTGTCCCGGTATTGCGTGACGTTGATCAAATGTCGATTGCTGAAATCGAAAAGAAAATTGGCGAATTCGGCGCGAAAGCACGCGATGGTAAGTTGACGATGGAAGACCTGACCGGCGGTACGTTCTCGATTTCTAATGGTGGTACGTTTGGTTCGATGCTGTCGACGCCGATCATTAACCCCCCGCAAGCTGCGATTTTGGGTGTGCATGCCACCAAAGACCGTGCTGTGGTCGAAAAAGGACAGATCGTCATTCGTCCTATGAACTATCTGGCGATGTCTTACGATCACCGGATCATTGATGGTCGTGAGGCAGTATTGGCGTTAGTTGCCATGAAGGATGCACTGGAAGATCCAGCACGTTTGTTGCTAGACTTGTAATTAAAAAACAATTGCGCTTTGATGCCGGTCGAACGGATGCTCTTCATGAGATTCACGACGGCCTCAAGTGCATTGTTTTTGTAGTAGTAATGAATACCGAATTTACTAAATAAATGACTAAGCGCCTTTATCTAAAGTATCGCGTGATGCTTTTGACGCTAAGAGCACTGTAAAAAAATCGAAGGAAAACTATGAGCAAGCAATTTGATGTCATCGTCATCGGTGGCGGTCCTGGCGGTTATATCGCAGCAATTCGCGCTGCCCAACTTGGTTTTAGCACCGCTTGTATCGATGAGTGGAAAAATGCCAATGATGGCCCGGCACCGGGCGGGACCTGTACCAATGTAGGTTGCATTCCATCGAAGGCACTTCTGCAATCTTCCGAGCACTTCGAACATGCGGGCCATGCTTTTGCCGATCACGGTATCGATATCAAGGGGCTGAGCTTGAATCTGCCACAGATGCTGGCGCGTAAAGATACGGTGATTAAGCAAAATAACGAAGGTATCTTGTATTTGCTGAAAAAGAACAAAGTCACCTTTTTTCATGGCCGTGGTTCGTTCGTCAAAGGTGATGCTAACGGTTATGAAATCAAGGTTGCAGGCAAGACCGAAGAATCCATCAGCGCCAGGCACATCATTCTGGCGACTGGCTCCAACGCCCGTGAATTACCGGGCACAGCCTTTGACGAGAAACTGATTCTCTCCAATACCGGTGCATTGGCAATTGGGGCCGTACCGAAAAAACTCGGCGTTATTGGCGCTGGTGTGATCGGTCTGGAAATGGGCAGCGTCTGGCGTCGTCTGGGTGCTGAAGTGACCGTACTCGAAGCACTGCCAGCTTTCCTCGGCGCAGTCGACGACCAAATTGCCAAAGAAGCCGCAAAATTATTCGCAAAACAAGGCCTGAACATTAGTCTTGGCGTAAAAATCGGCGCCATAACTACTGGCAAAAAAGACGTCACGGTGGAATACACAGACGCCAAAGGCGAAGCCAAAAAAGCTGTATTCGACAAGTTAATCATCTCGATTGGCCGCACCCCAAACACCATCGGGCTCAACGCTGAAGGCGTTGGCTTGCAACTTGACGAACGTGGCTTTATTAACGTTGACGGCGACTGCAAAACCAATCTGGCAAATGTCTGGGCGGTGGGTGATGTTGTGCGTGGACCAATGCTTGCGCATAAAGCGGAAGAAGAGGGCGTTGCGGTAGCCGAGCGTATCGCCGGTCAACATGGTCATGTTAATTTCAATACCATTCCCTGGGTCATTTATACATCCCCTGAAATCGCCTGGGTTGGAAAAACCGAGCAGCAATTAAAAGCCGAAGGCGTCGCCTATAAGGCCGGTACGTTCCCGTTCCTGGCCAACGGTCGGGCCCGTGCACTGGGTGATACTTCCGGTATGGTGAAGTTTTTAGCCGATGCCAAGAGCGATGAAATTCTAGGTGTTCACATCATCGGTCCAATGGCTTCCGAGTTGATTTCCGAAGCTGTTGTTGCAATGGAATTCCGCGCCTCCGCTGAAGATATTGCCCGTATCTGTCATGCGCATCCGTCATTGTCAGAAGCGACGAAAGAAGCGGCGTTAGCCGTTGATAAGCGTTCCCTGAATTTCTAGGAAATCACGATGCGTCATTTGTTTCTGCTGCCTTTACTGTCTACTGTATTTTTTGCCGGTTGCGCGACAACGGGATCAAATGATGGACGTATCATGATTGAAACTCGCTCGCAAGGGCAGCCGCTCTCAGCGACGAGTTGTATGTTAAATACCGACAGCGGGACATGGAAATTAACCACGCCTGATGACGTCTTTATACCGGTTACAGATGGCGATTTGCATGTTGTTTGTAGCAAGAGCGGTTATCGCGATACAGAAACTATCCTCAAGGCGCCTCCGGGTATCAGTTTTCCGTACATGGGGATTGGTGCTGGTACTGGAGGTGCAGGCTTTGCAGCGCTCAAGAATTTTCCGGTCGACGGTGGTAAAACCAGTCCTTATCCTGGCCGGGTGACGGTTGAGATGGAACCATTGTAGATATTCCAGTAATCCGCTTTGTAAGTCAGAACGCCAGACTTTCGATTTAGCGTGGGTGAGCAAAGGCTCGCCCATTTTTGTTTTTACCTATATTTGTAAATTGTGCGCTCACCAACGAGTGGCAAGTTTGGCAGCGTAGGCATTGAAGATTGACACTATGAACGTTCTGGAATTTTACGAACAGACGCTGACCCAGCGCGGATTTACTTCCGATGCTGCGCAATTACAGGCTGTAGAACGGCTGCAACAAGCCTACGATGAATGGGTGGGCTTCAAAAACCAGCGTTCAAACTCTTTCAAACGTTTAATTAATCGTCCCGATGTCCCGCGTGGCATCTATATGTGGGGCGGCGTTGGTCGGGGTAAGTCGTTTCTGATGGATAGTTTTTATTCAGTGGTCCCGGTAGTGCGCAAAGTCCGTTTGCATTTTCATGAATTCATGCGTGCCGTACATCGCCAACTAGACGAGTTGAAGGGCGTTGAAGATCCCTTGGATGAAGTCGCCAAACGTATCGCAAAAAAATATCGATTGATTTGTTTCGATGAATTTCATGTCTCCGATATTGCCGACGCCATGATTTTGTATAACTTGTTGAGAGCGTTATTTGATAACGGTGTGTCATTTGTGATGACCTCCAATTATGAGCCAGGCACGCTCTATCCCGATGGCTTGCATCGCGATCGGATGTTGCCGACGATCAAACTCCTGCGCGATAAGCTCGATGTGATGAACATTGATGCAGGGATTGATTACCGCAGGCGCGCCATGGATCTGGTCGATAGTTATTACACCCCCCTCAATGGCGATAGCGATCGCTCCTTGCGCCATGCCTTTAGCGGCATTGCCGAAGTCGCCGATGAAGACCCTATCGTCGATATTGAAGCCCGCAAGATCAAATCATTGCGGCGCGCTGGCGGCGTTATCTGGTTTGATTTTGCAACACTGTGCGGTGGCCCCAGATCGCAGAATGATTATCTGGAAATTGCTAGTCGCTTCCATACGGTGATATTGTCCGGTATCCCGCAAATGTCAGCCGCGATGTCCTCTGAAGCACGCCGTTTTACGTGGCTGATTGATGTATTTTATGATCATAAGATTAAGTTAATTATGTCAGCTGCAGTCGCGCCTGAAGAGCTGTATACCGAGGGTATGCTGTCCAATGAGTTTCATCGGACCGTCTCACGTATTAGTGAAATGCAATCTCTGGAATATATGGATTCAGAGCAGCGCGCCAAAGCGGATGCGATTGCGTAAGCGTGGTGCCAGCATCAATTGTGGCGTTGAATAATCGTATCATCCTAGAAATGGCAGTAGCGTGGCTGCCGTTTCTAGGATAATGCAGTACCGTAAAGAAATGGATCGAACCCCATGAAAATAGCCCCTTATGTTGTTCATAACCAACCCCCTGCGACGCAAGTCATCGGTGTTTGTCAGCGCTTCTCGTCAATGCTCACATTGGCTGCTGTGTTGATGTTGGGCGGCGGTGTAACCGGTCCTGCATGGGCGCAAGCCGGTAGCGTCATGCCTGTCGTCTCGGTTGATCCCAATACAGTATTAGATGCATCGATACCCGCCGCAGATTTTGTGGCACATCATCCAATCGGTTCGGTAAGTTCGGTGGTTGGCGCCGATGCAGTTCTAACCGACGTCAGTAAGGCACGTGCTGAGGTTGAACTGCGTAACCTCAATGAACAACGCATTTGCTATAAAAAGTTTTTTGTTAATCATTGTTTAAACGCTGCTAAAGAGCAGCGCCGTCTGGCATTAAAGCAAATTCGGCCTCTTGAAGTAGAGGCCAATGCCTTTAAGCGCCGTGCCACTGCGGATGATCGTGACAAAGCGTTGGCCGATCAGGCGATTAAAGAGGGGATCGAAGCACCGAAACGTGCGCAAGACCAACAAGAAAAACAAAGCTCAACTGCACGTAATGTAAAAGAAGCTGGCGAAAAAGCGGCTACCGTTGAAGCTAATACAAAATTGCATGCAGGTGAGGCAGAAAAACGTGTTTCGGATAATGCAGCGAAATTGCAGCGTATTGAGCAAACTGAGGCTGCGAAATCGTCTGAGCGCGCTGCTAATAGAGCTGCATTTATCAAAAAAGGTCAGGATGCTGCGGAACGTCAACGTGAAGTAGCCGAGAAGAAGGCCGAAAAAGAACGTCAGTTGGCTCAAAAGAAGGCATCCCAGGCACCAGCTGTACCCGCCCAGCCCTGAAGCTAGAGAACGATGTGGTAAATGAAATGGCCCAGATAATGACTGGGCCGTTTTTTTACATAAAGATTTTCCGATGTGCTGGTCCGTTTCTACTTTGATCTTATATTGGCGCATTCGCCCGGGTAGATTAAACTGCGTTGTTGTTATGCGTATTTTGAAATTCGGGGTAACTCAACGTCAATTCAGCGACGTTTGATGAGAAAGTCATGGCTAAGGACGTAAATGTTTTATGGCTTTTGTAAAGTTATACGTAAAAATTATCTCTGTTCGTTTTGAGATAATTCTCTAAAATTCATTGAATTTGATTGCTGGGATGTGACTATGCTAGATCGGGAAGATATTCACCGCCGCATTATTGCGCTTGAAGTTGAACATCGCGATCTTGATGCGGTGATTGATGTGATGGCGAACGATCTGCGGCGTGAAGAGTTACAATTGCGACGCCTGAAGAAGCGGAAACTACAATTAAAAGATCATATTACGCTGCTAAGAATGCAATTAATTCCCGACATTCCTGCATAACTACACAAGGCTGCTCATGCTCACTCATTTTCACTCATGCCAGAGCAGCTATATAGTCCATTACCTCTGCAAATGTTGTTCATTTTGTTCCTGAGTTGTCCCAAATCTGATTACCGTAAGTTACCTTGACCGAAGAACGATCCTCCTCCCTTGCCGCAAACCACCCGCCCGTTCCCGCTGGCACGCACGACGCCGACATTGATCAATTATTTGGTCCTGTCGGACCTCTAGGACAAGTTGTCGGTGGCTTTCGCCCTCGGCTAGCCCAAACCGATATGGCGAAAGCAATTGCCGAAGCCATTGCCCAACAAACAACACTGATTGCGGAAGCCGGTACCGGGACGGGTAAAACCTTTGCCTATCTGGTCCCGGCGTTGTTATGGGGCGGCAAAGTCATCATCTCTACCGGCACCAAAAACTTACAAGATCAGTTATTTTCGCGTGATATTCCTACCGTACGCAAAGCGCTCAGTGCGCCAGTATCGATCGCCCTGTTAAAGGGCCGCGCCAATTATGTGTGCCATTTCCATCTTGAGCGGACGTTGCAAAATGGCCGGATGACCTCACGCGAGGATACCGGCCATTTGCGTGAGATTTCACGCTTCATGAAGACCACCAGTTCAGGCGATAAGGCCGAGCTGGCAAAAGTCCCGGAAACCGCCTTGATCTGGAATCTGGTGACCTCAACCAGAGATACCTGCCTTGGTGCGGAATGCCAGTATTACCAGGATTGCTTCGTCATGAAGGCGCGCAAAGAGGCGCAACAAGCTGACATCGTCGTGGTCAATCATCACCTGTTCTTTGCCGATGTCGCCCTAAAAGATACTGGCGTAGCCGAATTGCTCCCGTCAGCGAACACCATCATTTTTGATGAAGCCCATCAATTGCCAGAAGTTGCCACTTTATTTTTCGGCGATACGGTGTCGACGTCGCACATTCTTGAACTATGCAGGGACGTGTTGGCCGAAGGTCTGTCGCATGCCCGCGATGGTGCTGACTGGGCCAAGGTCGTCATGCCAGTCGAAAAGGCTGCCCGTGATTTACGTCTGGCATTTCCCCAAGACGTAGTGCGTTTATCGGTGAGCCAGATCGCGCCATCAAGCATCTTCTTCCCCGCGTTGGAGACCTTGCGTCAAGAGTTCGACGGTATGATAGCGACGCTGGAAAAACAAGCTGAGCGTGCTGAGACCATCGAACAATGCCGTACCCGCGCCGTTGAGCTCGGCATGCGGCTCGATGCCTGGAACAAGCAAGAGTCAGCGACCAAGAGCACCAAGCCCAAAAACAGCATCAAGGACGCCGTGCATGGCGACGCCGAAGGGCGCGTGCTCTGGGTCGAGGCATTTTCTACATCATTGCAACTGCATCAGACTCCGCTCTCGATTGCCCCTATTTTCAATAAGCAGCGCGAAGGTACGCCGCGGACCTGGATTTTTACGTCGGCCACGCTAGCGGTAAAAAATGACTTCAAGCATTACGCCGCACAAATGGGGTTGACCGGTGAGCCTGCTCAGTCCTGGCCCAGTCCGTTTGCGTACAACGAACAAGGTTTGCTGTACGTTCCACAAAACTTGCCGCAACCAAACTCGCCCGACTATACCGATGCGGTGATCGATGCCGCGCTACCGGTCATTGAGGCCGCTGGCGGTCGTACTTTCCTGCTCTGCACCTCGCTGCGTGCGGTTAATCGTGCAGCGGAACGATTGCGTGCAGAGTTTGAAGAGCGCAAATTGCCATTTCCATTATTGGTGCAGGGCGAGGCGGGCCGTACAGAATTATTGGACCGTTTTCGTGCCGCCGGTAATGCAGTATTGATCGGCAGTCAGAGTTTCTGGGAAGGCGTTGACGTTCGTGGCGAAGCGTTGTCGCTCGTCATTATCGACAAACTCCCATTTTCTCCGCCAGACGATCCAGTCTTGGCCGCACGCATTGAGGCGTTGGAAAAGAAAGGCATGAATGGCTTCATGGACCACCAATTGCCCGCCGCAATTATTAATTTGAAGCAGGGCGCAGGTCGGCTGATCCGGGATGAGAGTGATCGCGGTGTGTTGATGATTTGCGATCCACGCTTGATTTCCAAAGGGTATGGCAAGCGTATCTGGCAAAGCTTGCCGCCATTCAAACGCACCCGCGAACTGAGTGTTGTTACCGAATTCTGGCGTGGTGCACCGCCGACAGACGAAAACAGTTAGTCGCCATCGATGCGCAATGAGGTTGTATTTCGCGATGAAGGATATAGGATTTGTAGGTCACCTCAGGATCTAAACTCGCTTGATAAGCGGTGTCATTCTCCTGTAATAATGCTGACTTATTGTCTATATTGATCCGTGGAAACACGATGATTATTTAATTCTTGGGTAGATAGAGAGGATGGTATGTTTGCAGCAGTTGATTTAGGTTCTAACAGCTTTCGTCTACATATAGGTAAATACAATGGCGATGCCATTCGTGTCATTAAAAGCGCACGCGATCCGATCCGCTTAGCAGCGGGTCTGGATAGCAAAGGAAATCTGACCGAGGTAGCGATGCAGAGCGCGCTTGATTCGCTCACGCGTTTTCGCGGCATCCTCGGGGATTACCAACTTGAAGCGGTCCGTGTTGTGGCCACCAATACACTACGTATCGCAAAGAACGCAGCCGCATTTTTGCCAGCAGCGGAAGCCGCGATCGGATACCCGATAGAAATTATTTCTGGCGAGGAAGAGGGGCGTCTGATTTATATGGGCGTCTCCAGTATGCTGCGTTTGCCGAATGAAAAACGGCTGGTACTCGACATCGGTGGAGGGTCGACCGAGTTGATTCTGGGGCGTGGCCAGCAAATCGAAAGAGTGGAATCATTTGGTATCGGCACCGTCAATCAAAGTCTGGCGTTTTTTGCTGATGGTAGTATCACCGCCGCTGCGTATGACGCCGCTATTCTTTCGGCGCGCAGCCACTTTGAAGACGCCGCACCACCGTATCGCCCACAAAACTGGACGAATGCTTATGGTTCATCCGGCACGATACGCGCCATTGCTGAGACCATCGACAAAAATAATCTCGGAGACAAGCGTTTATCCTACAAAAGCCTGGAGGCATTAAAGGCACGCTTTATCCAGATGGGCCACGTCACTCGGATTGACATGGTTGGTATGAAGCCGGATCGGGCCGCCGTGATGGTTGGCGGCGTTGCGGTATTAAGCGGCTTGATGCAGGAGCTGTGTATTGAAGTCCTCAACCCAATTGAAGCCGGCTTACGCATGGGCGTCATGTGGGATCTGCAATTGCGTGACACCCGTTTAGATCGCCGGGAGCAATCGGTGCGTGATTTTTCTCAACGATTTCATGTCGATCAATTGCGTGCCAATCGTGTCGCTGAAACTGCCAGCGCGCTGTTTGGTTTACTCAAGCCGAATGATGACGGACTAGAAAAATATCTGCACTGGAGCGGATTGCTACACGAAGTCGGTCTGGTGGTATCGCAAAGTGGCTATCACAAACATGCTGCCTATTTAATTGCGAATGCCGATTTGCCAGGTTTTACAACCCGCGAGCAAAAGAATATGAGCCAATTGATCCTTGGGCAAAAAGGGAACTTGCGCAAGATTAGTGAAAGTTTGTTGGATGCCGATTTTTCCAAAGCGGTCCTGGCACTACGACTCGCCGTCATGTTTTTACACTCACGTATAGAGGTCAATTTGGGTGAGTTGCGCGTCAAGATGAAGAGCAAAATTGAGCTCGACATCAAACGTGAATGGATTGCTGACCATCCGACTGCGACTTATTGGATGGAAAAAGAGCGGGACTGGTGGCGTGAAATTGGTGTTGAGTTTGCGATCAAACGTACCTGACTTTTGTTCTGTATTATCTCTATTCGAACGACAAATCCCGCCTGACTTCATTTCGGGCGGGATTTTTTTATGGCATCTAACGGTCACAGGTAAATCGATATATATTGCTAATTTTAATTAAATTGCATATATTATTTATACTATTTAATTTTGGGAGTTGTTATGGCTACGAAAGCATCTGTAAAACCGGTTAAACCTGCGGTCGCTGCGACAAAAAAATCAGCACCGAAAGCCAGTGTGGATAAAGTTATGCCAGCAGTTAAGCCGGCAGTTAAGTCGAAGCCTATCCCTGCTGTATTGAAGAAACCTGTATCAGTGAAGAAGGTAGTGCCAGCAACTACGGTTACGGTTCCACCAAAAAGTGGCGCAATTATAGTGCCGCCAAAATCGGTCCCAACTCTGGCTGCAGCCCGTGCTAAACCGGTTCCAGAGCAAAAAATAAAAACCAAAAAAGTGAAGTTGGTGCGCGATAGTTTCACTATGCCGGAAGATGAATATCAAGTATTGAATGACGTTAAAAAAGCCTGCCTGAAGGCAGGCATGGCAGTGAAGAAAAGTGAATTGCTTCGGATTGGCGTGGCGCTGATCAAAGGTCTGGATAATGCCAAATTGAAGGCCGCGATTGCCAGCCTGCCATTGGTGAAGGCCGGGCGTCCGAAGAAGGACAAGTAAATGTCGTGGTAGTGCAGCATCCGGCATGTGTTTCTTTACGTGTCAAATTGATCTTCTGCAATATCAAAAAAATCAGCCTATAGGCTGATTTTTTTATTTCTCCCTCCCTTTTTTTCGTCAGAAAATTTCATAATAAAAAGTGCTGATATGCATTTTTTCGATCATCTTTTAGAGAAAATTATTGGCTCAAAAGTTATTTTTTGAAAGTCAGAGTTTTCCCACTAAATTAATCTTCGGCGCAATTGAAATGGCCTGATATCTGCTCAGTAATGGCATTTTTTACGTGACGGATCGCCTGAAATGATGCGTGAACATACAAGTCAAAAAAGAAGCAAAAGAGCTATTTCTGATGATCTTGATTACTGCTATCGAGTAATCGTCATACCGCATTTATCGTTTAATTAGGAAGGTCCACATTCATGCGAAATAACATACCTCAAACTACCTATCACCCAAAAAATAATTGCCGTCATTTAAATAATATGCATGGACATATAAGTCCTCGTAAAATTCAGCAATTTTATGACCGTATTTCAGGGACGAAAAATATAGGTGTGCAACGACCTGCGCGTGCCCGTGCATCGCTGTCAGCCTTTCAGGAAGGTCGCGAACTCATATCGGCTAGTGCTATCAATGCCGAAGAACTACGAGAGCGTCTTGGGATGCAAAGTACCACTCCGACATACCAACAATCTAAGGCCGCGTTTTATCTGCACGTATATGGAGTTTTAGGAGGTATTCTTCCGGCCGCAAATCAGATTCCTGTTAGCTCTGCTGCAGAGGCCTACAGGGAAAGATTTACGTCGTATTTTCCGGCGCCACGCGTGACCAGGCACGCAGGGCCAGCATCACCGGCCTCAGATAAAAACCAATCATCCAATAACAATCAAGGTGAGAAAACGGTATCCGTTTCTTTAGCATCGAATAGAACCGAGCATGCTAAAACAGACGCTGACCGTCTGTTTAGTGCACCAAAGAAATTGCGCCATGCGCGCTCGGCTGTCGCTTCTCCCGCCACCATCTCGGAGATTCAGGATGATTTGAAGCAAGCCAACCCAATTATTGCAACGACAAACAAGCGTGCTCCTACGCCATCTGCAGCGGTATTGACATCACCATCAAAGTCTCTTTCTTCGATACCTTTTGCATCTTCTGAAGCGCCTTCAGGAACCCAGCCTTCGCCGATACTTTCTGAATCAAACTGGATTCCTCGTATTACTAATAATTGCTTTTTACGGAGCTTTTACCACTATTTACGTGAAGATTACGGAAGTTGGGCCGAAGTAATGGATACGTCAGAAGTACTGGTGTTGTTGCGCGCCAATCTGGTGGCTCACAATAATAATTTAACGAAACGTACGCAAGACTTTATGCCAGTCGATGTCACGACCCTCGATCAGATCGAGCTTAATCGTTTGATGCGGCCTTTGATGCGTAGTTGCGGTTTTTATGAAGGCACGCGATTCGAACCCATCGATACCGTATTTCAGCAACAAACGGTGGCAATACTACTGGCCACGCTGATTGCTCCTGCCGGTGTACAAGAACCGTTTTCACTCGGCGGTTTTTCTTTTTTACAGGCCGCACGACAAGGGCTGACTGTCGAGGAGACCAAACAGGCTTTTGTGCAACATATTCAATTACAACATCCTGGTCTGACCCTGGAAGATGCGCAATGGGTTGGCTATTACATACTGAGTAGTTATGAGCCTTTGCTCATGCGTAGTGATACCCCGGGTGACATGGTCTATCAAGGATTTCCATGGGCCAAACTGCAAGTGGCTCTGGATACAGCCCATGAACTTAGTCTGGAGCCGCAGCAATACAGTAAAGAGATTCTAGGGAAAATGGTACTGGCATTACGTTCACTGATTGAGAACAATACCCAATGGAAGGATACCGCGGCGTTATCCGAGATATACAGTGGCATGCGGTATGCCGATGCGATAGGTAAGATCGATTTACTTGCACCGAAAGAAAATGCGACAGCAACAATCGTTACAGCTATGCGTGTTCTGGATGAGGCGCATCGTCCGGCGCGCACGGGATCGTTAAAACAGTGGGCAGGACCGATCGATCTGATTAACTCGGACGCAGCCACCCGGGCTCAGCTTGGGCGGAAAATGTTGTTGGCGCGTGGCATTCCACCGGATGAAAAGGTCACCCTTTACCATGCAGATTTGGATAACCCTAACGAGAAGTGTGCCAATACCTTCTCGATATTGGAATATTTTCTTTCTGGCTGTACGTTAGCGCATGGCAGTGTGGTGACGCATCGGTATCCACAAATGCCATCAGTGGCCGCTCTGAATGCCACATTCGAAGCTAATTTTCAGGTTTTTTCTGAAAATGTGGTGGCGCAATGGAACGCATTAATGCTCAAGTCAATTGGTGATCTGAACGCTGACGACAGCTTCGATAATGCCACCAAGGTTGAGGTACTCAGCCCCTCTCTTGAGAAACGTCTTCTTAAAGACAGTCTCTCCAGCGGTCTGCCGCCTGGACTGATGATCTCGGAATTGGCCCGTCACGCTAAGGCACTGACACCGGTGACGTATCCAACAGACCATGGTGGATTGATCCTCAGAGTCACCACTCCTGATCAAGAAAAGCTGTATGGCGTATCTTTCCGTGAACTTGGTGTAACGCTGATCAATCGTATTGATGACAAGAAAATGTCGCTTTCTGCATGGTTAGACGCAGATCGGAGCCGCTTTTTTTCAAATGTAACGCTAGACGCGCTAGGTAAATGGCCTGAAGAAAATACCTGTACGCAGTGGCATTTCAATGTGACTCAATTAATGCCGCTGTCTACGCCCAATGACATGACGGCGATATCGACACGGCTCACCCAACTACTGCTCAAACCCATGCTCGATAAATCCCGTGCCAAAGCCTATGGCATGACCGAAGTTGAATTAGACCGCCATAACGTTGAAGAGCAGGAGAAGTATTTTTTCCCTTTTATAGAATGCGCAAATAAACTTGAATCAGGCAACGTGGTGGGGGCGATTTTTCCTTGCGCGGTAGATGCCTTGGTAGCAGTGCCACTCGTAGGTGCATTGGCCGAAACTAGCTTTCAATTGGCGCGTACAGGGTTAAAGTTTTCTGAGCAGGCTGCCATGGAAGTGGCCGAAATCATCGTAGGTCGCGATCTTTCTATGGGTAATATGCGCTCTGCAGCTGACGCAATCATGCAGCCAGAATGGATAAAGGACAATATCGCCTCGAAAATAACACCGCTTGGTATCCACACACTGTCAACAGCCGCACAACTGATGGATCCGGGCATCGAGATGCTTCACCATCTCTGCCTCGGTTCAGCAAAGATCGCACAAATAAGTAAAGATAAACTTGCCAGCCTTGCCAGTTTGCTCTCTCATCAGCGTGAAACCGAAAGCATGGGCCGGGATATTGAAGAAAATCTTGAACGAGGTTTGCGTTTATCTCCGCAAACGGGCATTTGGTCTGTCAGTGATGACGCCATTCGTGCCGGGGTTGAATTACGGTTAGCCAACTTTATCGGTGGCAAGGCCAAAACAATTAGCGTTGACGGACAACCGTTGGAAAAAAATGCTTTAGTAAAAGATGCCGAAATACTCGATCTTGAAGAAGAGTATTTTTATCTGGCAAATGGAAAGACTGGAAATAAGTACGGATCATTGCTGAGACGAACGGCCGACAATCAGCTCGTCGTTGTCGCGCCACTTCCCGATACGATCAGCATGTCGCGCTTCAATAACCGGAGGGGAGAAGGAGTGGAAATCGAATTTCCGCCGCATGTAGACGTTGAACATCTGAACAATGAAGGACTTGAAGAGCAGGGATTTGCGGTGTTTGAGATTGGCGGTAAAAAATATGCCGTAGACATTCGAGACAGAAACAAACCATTCGAATTGCAATTGGTGGATGACATTGAGCGGAGATTAGGGGGCTATGGCCAATGCCGGGAGAAGCGTGCGCCCGCAGTGAGGATCTGTGAAATATCCAAGCGTGGAGAGGATGAATACCTGATTGCAACTGATAAAGAGATATTTCAGGAGCGGCCTGGTTCGAAAGAAGTCTACAAAGTGGACTATAAGGTTATTGCCCACACGAAAAAAATAATGTCACCTGAGAAAATAAAAAAGGGAGCCGTAAGGAAAGAAGTAGATTACACCTATGTAGACGGTAAATATATTTTTATCCATGGCAGGGAAAATAACTATAACAGCGCTGTTTTGAACAAAAAAGATATCTCCGAACTGATCACTTTTCCTGCCGATATCGAAGGTACGATTGTCAAAATTGAAGACAACATGGGGATGGACCTACACTTCGATCACGGGTATCGCCTCACAGTACCTTATGCCACTTATCGAAAAGACGATGGCTTATACCTGATGTTACATATAGGAGGGGATACCTATTACGGCTGTAAACTTACTGAGGATGCGGCAGGCGATCTTAACGCGAAGGTTGCATTGATGAAGGTATCGGCAGCAGAGACTGGAATTTATATGGTCTATCAGCGTGAACAAAAAGCCCTTCTCTTGGCCGAACGATTTACTGAAATTCAAAAATTTAAAGTAGACATATCCAGAACCACTACAAAAAATTTACTGCAACTTTTTTTTACCGTAAAAACTGACGATGGCGATGCTATCTTGAATGCATTGGAAGATGTGTTGGGTGAAAATGCATTGCTTGTTATGCTCTCCAGATTGCAGAGATATGTAGATGGAACACCATGGTATGAAATTCGTGGATTACAACAATATGAAAATGTAAAAAAAATAATTGACGATAGTCTCACAGGGATTATGGAATCTGAGTACAGAACCGGAATTTACATTAACAATTTTATTAATAGCTTCGTCAATGCAGATCCAATCTTAAGAGACATTAGCCCTGTTTATATTGCTGCAAACTCTGGGGAGCTTAAAGAAATTTTGGGTAACTTACAAACAATGTTTCCAGACTTACCAGCTATCGCGATCACTGAGGACATGACTTCGAGCGATACTCTTACGCTACTACAACGTACCTTTAATGACTTTTCTGGAAGTAGAAATTTTGCTTATATAAAAATAACGGAAAAAGGGGGCACAATAAAATATATAGCCTGCGTATCTGGGGGCGATAACAGCATAGCTATTTTTGAAGACGCCACGCATAGCAGCGGGTTAAAAGAATATAGAAATATTCCTGGTAACGCGCTCGAGGAAGCTTCAAGGCAAGAAACAGAGGGTGCACAAAGGACCAGTGACGGTATCATTTATTCAAACAAAGCCAAAGGCAGAGTAAAGATACGCACATGGGACACTGAATTAATATTAACGAGGCTGGTCCGAGATCGCTACCTGTATACCAATGGTGCACCATCTCTTATCGCTATTGAAATCGTGACAAAACTTCCTCCTTGTCCGGTATGTCTGAACAATATTATGATTACTGCGCCACATTTTCCTGGTGTCGAATTCACAGTTAAATATTTCCCTCAAACGGAGGCTTCTTACCGTGCAGCGATAAATGGTGAAGTAAAGCCATCTGTTAGTGGGATCCGTTATAAACCGCGACGGGAAGTAAAAATATGACAGTGACAGAAATACAGGGTGGCGCAATGCTCACCCCTCTTGCCACACATAACGGTGATCCATCAACCATACAGCCGAAAGACCTGCTTCCAGTCTATAGACTTGGACTTGGAGACCCGGAGCGGCGAGAGCTCTTCATCAGCGTGATCCGGGATATTGTCAAAATATGGTCTGATCCCGCGTTAGTTTGTATTGAGAATAAACGCTGTAAAACGGATACGTTTTTACGTGATTCTGTCGATCAATATTGCAAGGAGGTTGGCATCTTGCCAGTAATGACGAGTGTCGTTGGCGAGGATGGCTACGCGGACCAAGGGTTAGCCTTCAAATTGAAGGACTGGGGAATTCTGACGGATTGGTCGTCTGTGATGTTGAAGCCGGGCAGTGAGTTTTGCGCACGATTAACCGGGGAGTTACGCAAGGCGGAAGTCTCTGCCATCCTCATCGGACAATGTTGTGCTCAGAAGAAGTCGGAACGCGAAAATCAAGCTGATATTTTTACCATGTTGATAGCAGCCAAATCCCGCATACGGGACATTGGTGGAAGCAGTCTGGCAGCACAGGCTGTTCCTTTTATACAGCCACCCTCGGTCGCGTTTGATCCAAAGTCCGAAGATAATGGCGTCGAAAGATGCCTTGAGTTAATGGATGGGAAAATCGTTCACGAAAATGTAGTCGATACTTATCTGGCGCCGATCAGGGACTCGCTGAAGGCTAATTTTTCCGCTCTTAAAATACAACTCGGTTTAGGGAAATCTGACGAAACGGTGCTACTTAAAGGAGCGATGCTGTTGCCCTCTGGAGAGGACGTCGCAGGAGAAGCTGAAGCACAAGAGGCGGTATATTGCCAGCCAAACCGGTACTGTGAATTGGTAAATCTGTATGTAAAAGTGGCAAGTAGAGTGCCATTGACAAAGGCATTGCGAAGCGAACTCGATAATAAGTACTCAGAGCTGGCGGAGCAACAAATGCGCTTTGTCGAGGACAAGCAGCCGGATGACAAGATTGATCTCTGGTTAACGCGCTGTCTGCATTTACCACTACAGAGGCTTGATGATGCAGCTCTGCACGCATTGTCGCAAAGCGTGCAGAGCATGGCGCAGAAGACTGTCGCCGCGGCGATTGCTGAACGTACATCAATGAAATTTCTATAACGCACATGCGCCATTACTGTCACTGCGGCAGTGATGGCGCATGTAAGCCTGGTGCCTAATACCTTCCGCTTATACCTTCTTCAATTGCTCCCGAATCGGCAAGTCACGTATGCGCTTACCGGTCGCAGCAAAGATCGCATTGCACAGCGCCGGTGCGATCGGTGGCGTACCCGGTTCGCCCACACCACCGAGCGGCATATCGTAGGCATGCTGCACGATATGCACACGGATATCCCGGGGAGCGGCGAGGGCGCGCAGTACTTCGTAATCATGAAAATTACTCTGAACAACAGCACCTTTTTTAAACGTAATTTCACCGCTCATCGCAAGGCTCAAGCCCATGATGCAAGCGCCTTCAATTTGTGAGCGGATACGGTCTGGCGTGACAGCCGGGCCGCAATCGATGGCCACATCCACGCGGGCAATACTGATTGCGCCATCTTCGCTGACGACGACTTCAATTACCGCCGCTACATAGCTCATAAAGCTATACGCCACCGCCAATCCCAGTCCGTGACCCTTGGCGACCTTGCGGCCCCAACCAGCTTCATGCGTTGCTAGTTCAACGACATTGCGCATACGACCAGTATCAAGCGGATACAAGACTGGAGATTCACCATAGTTGGTGCTGTCAGACATTTCTTTTGGATCGATTTTTCTTGCAGGGCCGATCAATTCGAGCAGATATTCCCGATGATCGCGTTTAGCCGCTGCGGCAAGTTCGGCCACGAACGATTGCACCGCGAATGCATGCGGAATGTTGTATACCGAGCGGAACCAGCCGATCCTGGTATGCGCGGCGACTTTCGGGGACTCTACGCGGATGTTGGGAATCACGAACGGAATATTGATCGCGCCCATCCCGAGCTCTCCCGCCGATTCGCCCTCAGCCCCAACGACGAATGTGGAGGAAATCGTCGGCGCGGCGCTACGATGGAGCCAGGCCAGCGGCATACCTTTATTGTCAAGTGTGCTCTCCAGATGTTCGAACGAGACCGTGTGCAGGTAGTCGTGGCGTACATCGTCTTCTCGGGTCCAGGTCACTTTGACCGGCTTGCCGTCCATTGCTTGCGATAACAGAGCGGCCTCGGCAGCAAAGTCCGGCTTGGATTTGCGGCCGAAACCGCCGCCCAGCAAAGTTACATTGACTTTCACATCTTCGGATTTAAAGCCGAGACGTGCGGCAACAGTGGAAACCGTTGCTTGTGGTGCCTGAACGCAGGCCCAGACTTCACATTTGCCATCAATAATGCGTGCGGTGGCCGCTGGCGGTTCCATCGAGGCGTGGGCCAGATGCGGGATGTAATACTCGGCCTCAATACGCTTGTTGGCCTGCTCAGCGCTTGCCAGCACTGCCATCGTGTCGCCGTCGTCGCGCATGACTTTGGCAGGGGTACGGGCCGCTTCTTGCAGAGTCAGCTTGAAGGCGGTCGAGTCGTAACTGGCATTGGCACCATCGTCCCAGGTAATTTTCAGCGCTTCGCGGCCCTTGATGGCCGCCCAGGTGTTACTGGCGATGACGGCAATACCACCCAGAGGATTAAAGACCGCTGGCGGTGGACTGCCTTTCAATTCAATGACGCGGATCACGCCCGGTATTTTCAGGGCATCTGCAGGGTCGAAGCTGGCGACCTTGCCGCCAAATACGGGCGGACGGGCGATGACGGCGTAGATCATGCCTTCGAGGCGTGTATCAATACCGTATTGGGTATTGCCGGTCACGATATTGAGAAAATCAACGCTGCTGAATTTGTCTTTACCAATATAGCGGAACTGGGCCGGATTTTTCAGGTGAATCAGGTCCGGCGCTGGCAAAGGAAGTTTGGCGGCCTCAATGGCTAACGCGCCGTAGCCCAACTTGCGACCGGATTTGGCATGAAGGACTTCATGATTATGGGCACTGACTTCGGACACTGGCACATTCCAGCGGGCAGCTGCGGCAGTTTCCAGCATCAACCGTGCAGTCGCGCCGACCTGACGCATAGGCGTAAAGAAGTGGCGCATGCTGCGTGAGCCGTCGGTATTCTGGTTGCCGAAGCGCGCCTCGTCAGCGGTTGCTTGCACTACGCGGACATGGCTCCAGTCAGCTTCAAGCTCATCAGCAACTACTAATGGAAGGCTGGTACGGATACCTTGCCCCATTTCCGAGCGATGGGCGACGATGGTGACGATGCCGTCGGCACCAATCGAGATAAACACCAAGGGATTATCGACCGTGCCGCCGGGCATGTTCGCGCCACCATATTTTTTGGCAGCGACAGGTGCATCAGCGGCGCTGACGATGCCGTTGACACCAACGGTTAAGGCTAGTCCAGTGAATGCGCCTACGCTCTTGAGCCAACTGCGCCGGGTGATGCCAGTCTCTACCAGCGCCTGACCTACTTCAGCATCAAAGGAAATACTCATTTTGCAGCTCCCTGATGTGCGGCAACTTGCTTGATGGCTGCCTTGATGCGGGTGTAGGTTCCGCAGCGGCAAATATTGCCGCTCATCGCATCATCGATTTCTTTATCGGTTGGCTTTGGTGTAGTTTTTAGCAATGCAGTGGCAGACATGATTTGACCCGCCTGGCAATAACCGCATTGCGGCACGCCCAGTGCTACCCAAGCCTGTTGAATTTGCTTGCCCAGACCATCGTTTGCGATGGCCTCAATAGTGGTGATTTTTTTACCTGCTGCTGCACTGATGGGCGTCACGCAAGAACGTATCGGTGCGCCATCCAGATGCACGGTACAAGCGCCGCATAGCGCCATGCCGCAACCGAATTTAGTCCCGGTCAAGCCGATGTTGTCACGCAACGTCCAGAGTATTGGGGTGTCTCCTGGCAAATCAACATTATGTTGTTTGCCATTGATATTGAGTATTGTCATTTTTTTCCACGGGAAGGTTAGTTGCTAGTGCGGATAGTAAACTTACTGATTAGTAGCACACGTACTTGTCGATTGTAGTCTTGCTAATGTTTCTCTGTTGGAAAAGTGTTGATTTCGCTTTTTTACGCATAAGTGCTACTACCGTTTAAAATCCCGTGCTGTAATGTCCGCCCATCAAAAAAATGCACTCTGAGGATCTATGAGCCTATTTCAACAACCGATCGTCATGCTCGATTTCGAGACCACTGGCCTCAGTCCTGCAATGGGCGACCGCATCACGGAAGTGGCCGCCCTCAGAATAGTGGGCGGCGAAATCGTTGAGCGCTATGTTTCGCTGGTCAATTGCAATGTGCGCATACCTGGATTCATTAGCCAGTTGACGGGTATCTCGCAGGCGATGGTCAATAGGGCGCCGCCTGTGTCGGAAGTCATCCCGGCGCTGTTGGACTTTATCGGCAGCGATACGCTGTCCGCACACAACGCCAGTTTTGATGAGAAGTTTTTAGTTGCAGAAAGCGCATTGCTAGATTTGCAGCCGCGCTATAACGCACTGATTTGCTCGCTCAAATTATCGCGTCGGCTGTTTCCCGGCATGCCGAGTTACAAGCTGGGATCGCTGGCGAGCGCATTGCGCATTCCCTTTCAAGGAACGGCGCATAGAGCTGAGGCGGATGCTGAAGTATCGGCAAATTTGTTGCTGCATGTGGCCCAGCGGCTATCGCACACTTATAGCGTGCCATCGATACACCCGGATTTGCTGGTTTCGGTCAATAAGCTCAGTGCTGCGAAGGTGCCGGATTTTCTGGCGCGGCAGTTGGGTAAGTAAGCAGTAGAAGTGTCGGGGTGCGGAAGAATTTATAGAGCACTCATTGAGCGCTTTTTAATCGATAAAAACCATTGTATCCGGCAGAGTGAGACCTTTTTTGAAGGAATAACGCTATGCCGATTGATTCTCAGAGCCGTCCATCCTCACCAATATCAACATCCCCACCGGTAAGTTTTTCGAATCTAATTACTGGTGAACCATCTCTGTTATCAGCTGATAATGGCAACCTCCGATTAGTCACGCGTAGTCCTGTACAAATGAGTCCGTTCGTACCAGGCGTCCCAGACTCCTCCCCTCAAATGGCATTTCCGCCGCGCCTCAATCATGTATCAACTCCGTCGCCGTCCTACCCACCGCCACCTCGGCCTGCTTCGGCGACTTTAAATATATTTATTCCACTAGTTACCCCTTATGCGGTTTCAGATGATCTAAGTACTGTTGTGAGTAGTGATGATGATCATAGTGATGTTGCCAGCGTCATGGATACTCATTTATCGCAAAGCAATTCTGATATTGAGGAGCAGTTGCTGAGCGACAAAGCGCCTCAAAACCTCAAAGAAAAAATGGTGACGGCAGAAAGTGCCAAAAGAGGAGCATGGATCAGAGAGTACCAACAGGCGCTAGTTGGAGGCTTGCCCTTTTTGGAGTCAACACTAGGGGGGTATATTTTGACCGATAGCGGTGGAGGAAAGAGTACTCTTGCCAAAGTGGAAGTGAAGAATTTAGAGCCGCATACAACTTCTGATGTTTTCAGAGATAAGAGTTCAGGCCAACTTTTTGCGCATTGTGGGCAAATTTTTCTACCACTGGGTCAGACGCCAAGTACGCAATATGTGGGAACGGGTCCATATAAGTTTGCAGTGATTTGCTTACCGGTACAAACGTATGATGGTCAGGACGCAGGCTATTCCATCGGTAAACATAAGGATCAATGGGTACATTTTAAAAACAAACAGCAATAGAATTTTGCGTAAGTCCTATCTATTAAGAGGTTAACAATCTGGTTTGATAGAGGTGAAAATCTGTATCAAACCAGTGCTGCCTAAATAGTTTTACAACTCAGAAATAAACCGCATCTTAAAACTACGGCCCTTGATATTCCCGTTACTCAAACGGGTAAAAGCATGTTTCGCCATCCGGCGCTCCAGCGCCACATAGGTCATAAATTCAAATACACTGATTTTGCCGACTTGCTCCTTAGTCAGTCCGGCGTCCCCCGTCAGCGCACCCAATAAATCACCCGGACGCAGCTTATCTTTCTTGCCGCCCATGATGCACAGCGTGACCATCGGTGCTTGCAGCGGACCGCCTTCAGACGCTTCGAGTGCGGCCAGATCGCACCAGGTTACCAGGCCGTTCTGATAGTCCTCGATCAGTTTTACCCATTTTTTTTCATTAGGCGCACAGAGACTGAGCGCCATGCCTTTGTCGTGGCCGCGTCCGGTGCGGCCGATGCGATGGATGTGGACTTCGGTATCTTTCGATACATCGACGTTGATGACCGCGCCCAACGTCTGGATATCCAGTCCGCGTGCGGCGACGTCGGTGGCAACCAGTACGGAGCAACTCTGATTGGCAAACTGCACCAGAATTTCATCGCGCTCACGCTGTTCGAGTTCGCCGTATAAGGCCAGTGCGCTAAAACCCTGATTGCGTAATTCAGCGGCCAATTCACGGCAATGGATTTTGGTGTTGCAAAAGGCGATGGTCGAGACCGGTTTGTAATGATTCAACAATTGCGCCACGGCAGCATTGCGGCCGTCGTAAGTCACCTCGTAAAAGCGCTGTTCGATCTGACCAGCATCATGTTGTGCTTCGACTTTGACTTCGACCGGCTGGCGTAAGAATTCGGCGCTGGCTTTGCGGATGTCGTCGGGGTAGGTGGCTGAAAACATTAATGTCTGGCGACGCTTGGGGCAGGCGCTGACGATGCCAGAAATCTCTTCGTAAAATCCCATATCCACCATGCGGTCAGCTTCATCCAATACCAGCGTTTGTACAGTGGACAGATTGATGGTGCCGCGACCAATGTGGTCCCGTATCCGTCCTGGCGTGCCGACAATAATGTGCGCGCCATGCTCCAGCGAACCAATCTGCGGCCCCATCGGTGAGCCACCGCACAGCGTCAATATTTTGACGTTGTCTTCCAGACGGGCGAGGCGGCGTAATTCTTTGGCAACCTGATCGGCCAATTCACGCGTCGGACACAACACCAGCGCTTGTATGGCGAAGTAGGTCGGATTGAGTTTATGCAGAATCCCGATACCAAAAGCAGCGGTTTTGCCGCTACCGGTTTTGGCCTGCGCGATTAAATCCCGCCGCTCCAAAATCACCGGCAAGCTTTGTGCCTGAATGGTCGTCATTTCGTGATAACCGAGACTGTCGAGGTTACGCAAGAGCGCCGGTGACAGGGGGAGAGTTGAGAAGGAGGATGTAGTCACGATGGGGAGCCGACAGAAAGGGGGAACGAAGTCTAACAGGCGAACCGCTTTAGAACCAGATGAAACGGAGCCTGTAAAGGAATTTGTAGTATTTGCATACTAACCTGACATCTTTATGGCGATTTCTATTCTTTAAACTCTTATCATTTGTATATAACTATAAAAATGTTGTTGATTAGAACGTCCTCAGCATCACAGCACCAGCACGACCAATATAAAACTACATTCATACTAAGGAGAACACTTTGATACGTCCGCCATATCAACTTTCACGTAAAGTTTTACCTTACGCTGCATTCTTTTCTACGCTGTTTACTACTCGCACGCGATATCGAACACTCTCAACGATAGGTGTAAGCATCGGCATGGGGCTGTGCATGGCCCAGCCTGCCGCGGCGTCGAGTTTTTCGCAAATGGTCTTTTTTGGCGATTCCCTGATGGACAGCGGTTACTACTCGGGCGTGGGACAGCAACCGTCATTTACCACCAACCCGGATTTGATCTGGACGCAACTGCTGGCGCATCGCTACGGATTGACTGCCGATCCTGCTTTTGTACTGACCTCCACCGGCGTTATTTCTGGTGGTGGAACCAATTACGCCGTCGGTGACGCACGGGTGAGTCAACCGATTCTTAATCCTGACCCAAACATCCCGGTGCCATCGGTAACAGACCAGGTCAATGGCTATTTAGCCAGCCATCCGCAAGCGGATAAAAAAGCCTTGTACACCATCTGGGCTGGTGCAAACGATGTGTTTGCGTACACCGAACAGAATGGCGCTGGCTTGATGGACCCCAATCCCGCTACGCAAGCAGCGACTGCGCAAGCCATCGTCGCACTGGTTGCCGGTGAGGCCCCGAATGTCGCCGGACTAATCGGTAAATTGCAAAAGGCAGGCGCAAATAAGGTAATGGTCCTCAATTTGCCCGATATCGGTAATACGCCCCAAGCAGCCGCTTCCGGATTGCAGCAATTGTGGACGGGGGCTTCTTATACGTTTAATCAAGCCCTGAATCAAAGTCTTAACCAGTTGGGTGGCAATATTATTGCCCTCGATGCATTTAGCCTGCTCGATGAAGTTATCCGTAATCCGGCGCTCTACGGCTTTAAAAATGTCACTTCAGCGGCGTGTACTACACCGAGTTCCGGTACTTGCACTGCGGCTACGTTAGTCGAGCCTGGCGCTAATGAGACCTATTTATTTGCCGATAGCGTGCATCCGTCCGGTGCTGCCCAAGCGATTCTCGTGCAATACGCGCAATCGGTATTGATGGCGCCGTCACAGATCAGTTTGCTGGCGTCGGCACCATTAGCGGGTGCTTCGACACAGGCTTTGGCGATGGATAATCGGTTTCGATTATTTGCCGCCACTCCCTATAACGTCGGTAAGGCAGAAGCCTATGCGGTGGTCAACAACACGCAGCAGAACTTTCAACAAACGGACAACACGCAAAGCCTTGATGGTTCGAGCAACAGCGCGACAGTCGGTATCGATTACGGGATTAATGAACATTGGATGATTGGCGCGGCGTTTGGCGCGGGGCAAAACAAAGCTAATTTTGGTAACAACACCGGGAACTTCACCCTCAATCAAGCGCTGCTGTCAGCCTACACGCAATACCGCGATGGTGCGTGGGCGGTCAATGCGATCGGGATGGCCGGCTTGCTCGACTACAGCCATGTTCAGCGCAGCATCGTACTAGGCCCGGCGTTGCGCAATGAAAATGGCACCACTGGCGGCGAGCAAGTTCTGTTGCGGGTAGGCGGGCAATATGACTTTAGCTATGGGGCGACAACATTAAGCCCGGTAGCAAACGTGACCTGGCAGCAGATTCATGTCGATTCCTACGATGAAATGGGTAACGACAGTACTGCGATGCATTTCGATCAGCAAATGCGGGTGTCGCTGGTATCGAGCCTGGGTCTGCAACTGACGTCAAATCAGGTGGTTGGCGGTTATGCGGTGCAACCGTTTGCCAAACTAGCTTGGGAAAGAGAGCTCAAAAACACGCCGTATGAAGTCCGCGCACATGTCGTTGGCATGGGCGGCAGTTTCGGGATGCCGGGTTATCAAGGGCCAGCAAACACGACCCGCTTAGATGTGGGGGCGAACATTAAATTAACGCCCGATACCACTGCATTCGTTGCCTATAGCGGACAGTTCGCCAGTGGTAATAAGGTCAATGCATTTCAGCTTGGGGTAAATAAGGTTTTTTAAGATCTCACGCTGTAGCCTAAAGCGGGTTGATGCACTTATCTGTATCAACCCGCTTTTTTTGTTGCCTTTGATTAATATTTTTATTTTGTAAAACGGTAGTTGTATGCAAAGTATTTTACATACGTCCATAATTCGTCTTTAAGACTTACGAAAATCGCCCCAGCGGCGTTATCCTTCCTAGCCTTACGTTCGTACTGTCTTCGTCAGTCTGCCTTGCTGGGACGATTTTGCGTAAGTCCTAGTCTTATCAAAAATATATAAAACGGAAAAAACATCATGCTGCAAATACGCAAAAGCGCCGACCGTGGCGGTGCCGATCATGGCTGGCTGCAATCACTGCATACTTTTTCTTTTGGCCATTATCAAGATCCGCAACACACCGGATTTGGGCCGTTGCTGGTGATCAATGAAGACCGCGTAGCGCCAGGGCAGGGCTTTGGCACGCATGGTCACAGCGATATGGAAATTATTTCCTACGTGCTCGATGGCGCGTTAGAGCACAAAGACAGCCTTGGCACAGGATCAGTCTTGCATTACGGCGATGTTCAGCGCATGACGGCGGGGACGGGCGTGCGGCATAGTGAATTCAATAGCTCGGCGACAGCGCCGTTACATTTTTTACAAATCTGGATTCAGCCGAACATAAAAGGGATTCCTCCCGGCTATGAAGAGAAACATTTCACGCCAGCGGCCAAGCAAGGCCAGTTGCGGTTGATCGCCTCGGCGGACGGTCGTGACGATTCAGTCTTAATCCATCAGGATGCGACTATTTTTGCTGCTATTTTAGGCGGCGAGGATCATCTTTTTCATCCATTAACGGCCGGACGTACTGGTTATGTACACGTCATTCGCGGGACGATTACCGTCAACGGTATCGAGCTGACAGGCGGCGATGCGCTGAAAATATCGGATGAGTCGTTGATTACGCTGGATAAGGCTGATGCAGTAGAACTGTTGTTATTTGATTTGCCGTACTAAACATCATCGCACCAGCCGCACGGATGTACAATTTGGCAATGAGTACGCCTCTGAGCGCAACAACACCTTCTCGTAGTACGATGACGGCATTCCAGCCGCAGACTTAATCCGTAGGCAAGGCACGTCATTTAAATGACGTGCTTTTTACTTTGAATTCGCATTTTGATCCCATGAGCACCCACATCACACCTTGCAACGCCGACGCAGCCCAAATCCACGAGTCCCTGGAGTACGTTACATCCTGCGAACTGCCGACGCCCTGGGCAACTTTTCAGTTGCACGCCTTTATTGATCATCCTTCCGGCAAAGAACATTTAGCGATGGTATTGGGTGAGGTTGACAACGGCTTGCCGGTGTTAGCGCGCATCCACTCTGAATGTCTTACCGGCGATGCGCTATTTAGCCAACGCTGCGATTGCGGTGCACAGCTCGAAGGCTCGCTACAGCAAATCGCTGCCGAAGGGCGTGGCGTAGTGCTGTATTTGCGTCAGGAAGGACGTGGCATCGGCCTGCTCAACAAAATTCGTGCTTACCGGATTCAGGACTCGGGGGCTGATACGGTCGAGGCGAATCAGCAACTTGGCTTTGCCGATGATTTGCGTCATTACGGGATGTGTGAGCCGATGCTGCAACATCTCGGCATCAAAACGCTGCGATTGATGACCAATAATCCGCGCAAGATGGATGCGCTGAAAAAAATGGGCGTACCTGTAGTGGAGCGGCTTCCGTTGATCCTCAACCGTAATCCTTTTAACACCCGTTATCTGGACACCAAGGCGGCCAAACTTGGGCATATTTTGCCCAATGAGGGTGTGGAGCATCAGGACGAATTTGATCACGAATCTGATAACGAATCTGATAAATAAGAGGATCCATCACCATGACCAATACAAATAAAGAACCTGCGCCCGTGCAACTTTATCTGGAAGACCTTCAGGTCGGACAACGTTTTGAGTCAGGGTCCTGCGCGGTAAGTGCCGACGAGATCAAACGCTTTGCCGCAGAGTTCGACCCGCAGCCGTTTCATGTCGATGAGATGGCCGCCAAAAACACCTTCTTTGGCGGACTCGCCGCAAGCGGTTGGCATACTGCGGCGCTGACGATGCGGCTAATGGTGCAAAGCGGCATGCCGCTAGCGGGCGGCATCATTGGCGCAGGTGGTGAAATTACCTGGCCCAAGCCGACCCGTCCGGGTGATGTGCTGCATGTGGTCAGTGAAGTCGTTGCGGTCACGCCATCGCGCTCAAGGCCGGATCGCGGCATGATCCAGGTGCGTTGCCAGACCTTGAATCAGAACGGTGAGACCGTTCAAGTGCTACTGGCAAAGCTGATGGTCTGGAGCAAAATAGCTACTAGTTAATTATTTGTCGAGCTTAAGAAACAAATCATGATCCGGCGCGAAGTTGGCATACAACGGCAACAAAGCGCCGCCCAGCGCACGTGCATCCGAGCCGATGGTGCCTGCGTGGACGGTTGGCCGGGTAATTCCTTCCCAGTTGTAATACGCCAGTGACACTTCTATCTCGGTCAGCAATTTCTCCAGCAAACTACGGTCGCAAGATCCATCGATCACTACCGCATCCAGGTCCAGCAGGCAAGTTGCGCTGCTGATGGCCAGCGCAATGGCCCGGCTTGCGTCATCGAGCCACACATTGGTGTGCGCAAGCCACGGTGCCTGCAACGCACGTTGATCGAACGATGCCAGCGGATCGAGACTGGCGGCGACAAACAGATTCTCCAGGTTGAATAGTGAGGCATCGCTCAATAATTGCGCAGGCGGGGAGCGTTGCTCACGGCTCGCCAATCCTAGCGGAATCGAGGCGACCGCACCGGCATTACCGTGCAAGCCGCCGCGTAAATGACTGTCGATGACCAGTCCGCCGCCAATAAAGGTGTCGACAAAAATATACAAAAAACTCTTGATGCTACGGCCTCTGCCCGCCACCAGTTCGGCTACACAAGCCGCTGCCGTGTCTTTGCAAAACTGCACGGGCAACTCTGTCATGGCCTGTACGCTCTGGAGGATATCGATATGCTGCCATTTATCGGCTTGATGCGGATCGATGTCTAGCAACTTTTGCCAGCCGCCCAACGCCAGCGGGGCGGCGATCCCGATCCCGCTGAGGCGCTGCACCTGCTCGGGTCCGAGCAAGGTATGGATACGCTCAAGCTGCAAGGCGATCTCGGGAAATAGTTGATCGGGATCGGGGAATGTATAGCGCAATGACGAACGTTCACGCACCTGACCCAAAAAATCAATCAGCAGCACATCCAGACTGCGCCGACCGATTTTGATGCCAATCGAAAATGCGCCGTCAGGATTGAGGGCGATCGGCACCGAGGGCTGACCAACCTTGCCACGTAACGCCTCCAATTTCAGCACCAGCCCTTCGTCAAGCAGGCGATTAATGATCAGCGAGACCGTTTGCGTGCTTAGATTAGTGAGACGGGCCAGATCAGCCTTGGGCATGGAGCCGTGAAAACGGATCGCTTGCAGTACCACGCGTTCATTAAACTGGCGCATGCCAATTTGATTTGATCCACGTGGGCGCAACCGTCTTTTTTCGTCTTCAGGATGACGCGAGAGCGTGGTGGTATCGGGCATGGTGCTCTATTGGAGATTTGGTTGGAACTCTTCTGGAACGGCGGCAGGCTCAGCTTGCCGCACGCTCAGACTGCCAAATCATATATCAATATGTCATGGCAGGGCGTCGGTAATAACGCCCTTCTTTAAGATGAAATTGGCGTACGGTTGCATTTCACCGGTTTGCACGATGGCGTAAGCGTGTTTTACCCGCTCATAAAAAGCAAAGCGTTCAACCGCTTCGCATTGGCCGACTTTGGCATACCGCGCACTGCGCAGCGTGTTAATGACGGCCAGCTGGACATCCGATAAATAGCCAGCGGGGCTGTCCGAGACCTGCATATACGCCACCGGCTGCTCAACCGCCTGGTCCAGCGGAAACACCGACAACACGGCCGTGCATGCACGCAAAAGACTCACGCCCGGAAGCTGGATCACGGGTTTGCCGCCCGCGAGTGAGTAGGCGGTGAAATTGGCGTCAACGATGAGAATTTCATTGCCGTGGCCCATGTCACACAAGACCTTGAGCAGCTCTCCCGACAGGAGAGGATCGATACCTTTAAGCATGGGCCTCCTCCGGCAAGTCTTCTGGATTCTTGGCACCGGTCATGACGGCAACCGTGTCCGACATACTGATGTGCTTGGGATTGACCACCGCCACGCGTTTGCCCAGCCGCTGGATATGAATCCGGTCAGCGATCTCAAATACATGCGGCATGTTATGGCTAATCAAAATGACCGATAAGCCGCGGTCACGCACCCGTCGAATCAATTCCAGCACCATATTGCCTTCTTTGACACCAAGCGCCGCCGTAGGCTCGTCGAGAATGACGACATGTTTGGCAAACGCCGTGCTGCGCGCCACTGCCACGCCCTGGCGCTGACCGCCGGACAAGGTTTCTACCGCTTGCTCCATGGAGCGAATACCGATTTTGAGATCCTGCATATGCCGCACTGCTGCATTGAGCATGGCTTTTTTGTCGATCAGACGAAACCAGCTGCCGAGTATGCCGGGGCGCAAAATTTCACGTCCCAGAAACAAGTTCTCCGCAATGGTCATGGCCGGAGCCACCGCCAAATCCTGATACACCGTTTCAATCCCATGCCGCCGTGCATCGATGGGCGATTTGAAATGGACCGGCTTACCATCGAGCAGCATGTCGCCCGAGTCGGGAACCATCGCACCAGACAATGCTTTGATCAGGCTGGATTTACCCGCGCCATTGTCGCCAATGACGGCCAGAATTTCACCGGCTCGTAACTCAAAGTCCACGCCGTCAAGCGCCGTGACATGGCCGTATTTTTTAGTAATGCCGCGTGCCTGAAAAACCAAGGCAGGGTTTGGCGTCATCATTTTCATTGTTAACCCTTTTTATGCGTCAGTTGATCGGTAGCCACTGCCAGAATTACCAAAATACCGGTGACCAGAACCTGATATACGGAAGGCACGCCCATCAGTGTCAGGCCGTTACGGAAAACCCCGACGATCAAGACGCCGATCAGGGTGCCAAACACGGTGCCGCGACCGCCGAATAAACTAGTGCCGCCCAGCACCACCGCAGTGATGCTATCGAGATTATCGGTCGTGCCGCCTTGCGGATCGCCCACACCCATTCGGGCTACGGACAGTAAGGCGGCGATGCCATAAAACATCCCGGCTGCCATGTAGACGCCGATCAGTACTTTATTGGTGGCAATGCCGGTCAGGCGTGCCGATTCAGGGTTGTTACCGACTGCGTACAGATGACGACCGGGAGCCGTCTCACGCAGGAACAACCAGGTCAGGATGTATAAACCCAGCATCAGCACCGTGCCGTAAGTAATGACGGTTTCCCCAAGATGAAAGGTGTTGCCGAAGAACATCATCGCATCCGGCAAATTACTGACGGTTTGTGCCTGCGAATAAATTTGGGTAATCGCAAAAGCGATATTCATCGTGCCGAGTGTGACGATAAAGGCCGGCAATCGGATCTTGGTCACCAGCGCGCCATTGATTGCGCCTATCAGGGTACAGACTGCGACACCCAGGAGTATTGCCAGATACGGATTCATACCGTGATCGACGGCAAACTTGGTCATCACGATGCTGCCCAACGCCATCGCCATGCCGCAGGATAAATCAATCCCGGCGGTCAGGATGATGAGGGTCTGGCCGATCGCGATGACGCCGACGACCATGACTTGTTGCAAAATCAGGGAAAAATTCTGGCCGCTAAAAAACCGGTCCGTTTGCGATGCAAAGAATAGACAAGCGGCTAGCAACGCCACCACTGGACCAAGTGTCGCAATGGGCGGCAAGCGCTTAAGCACGAGTGCGTTCATAGGGATTGAGGGAGAGTAAAGAGAGGGATGGGAGAGGGCGTCATCACAAAACAGACGTTGTGACGACGCCGCCAACTTCAGCGCAGTTGTTTAATCAAGACTTAGGACTTCTTGCCCCAACATGCATCTAGTCCGAAAGCGGTGTCTTTACTCTCAACTGCGCCCTGTTTTTTGTCGGTAATCAGCGTGACACCAGTGTCCACATAACCGCTGGCTTTCTTACCTGTCTTGGCATAATCAATACCAGCTGCAACGCCCAATGCCGCCATCTTCAACGGATATTGCTGCGAGGTCGCTGCGATCATGCCGCTTTTAACATCGGCAATGCCGCTACAGCCGCCATCGATCGACACGATCAGCACGCCTTTTTCTTTACCGGCAGCTTTCAGCGCTTTATACGCACCAGCAGCGGCAGGTTCATTGATGGTGTAGACCACATTGATTTCAGGATTTTTCTGCAGGCAGTTTTCCATCACGGTTTGCCCCTTGGCTTGATCGCCATAGCTGTCGGCCATACAGACGACATCGGCGGTTTTACCCAGTGTCGTGGTGTTTGCATCAAAGCCGGTAGCGCCAAATCCTGTTAAAAAGCCGTTATGACGGGTCAGGCCGACTGGGTGGCCTGGCAACAAATCGAGCATGGCGATTTTGGCAGGCTTGCCGTTCATGGCGGCCTTCGCATATTGACCAATGAGTACACCGGCCTTGAAGTTATCGGTTGCAAATAAGGCGTCTACAGCGTTTTGTGGATCAGTCGGGCTGTCGAGCGTAATGACCATAATGCCTTGATCACGGGCTTTTTTGATGGCTGGCACGATGGCTTTGGAATTACTAGGCGTAATCAAAATCGTCTTGGCACCAGCAGCGATCATATTTTCGATCGCAGTGACCTGACCTGCATTATCGCCATCGGATTTGCCAGCTGCTGTGAGCAACTTAGCGCCTTTGGTGGTTGCCATTTCTTGTGCGCCTTCTTTCATTTTCACAAAGAAAGGATTGGTCTCGGTCTTGGTGATCAGGCCTATGATCGGCTGATCAGCAGCGATGGCGATGCTGGCACTTGCGGCGAGTAAGGTTACTGCTACGGTGACTGCGGTTGCGACTGTTGTGAGCTTGAATAGCATTCGGGGTCTCCTCGAATTGTTATGGTCATTGGATGGTTGTGCAGAGGGCGCGTGACATGCGTCTGATGGGATGACGTTTTTTTGATATGAACGCTTGATCCGCTGCTGGTAGCGAATATAGGCTGCATTAATTAATAAATCAAGTGACTTTATTAATTATTTTGAAATGACACAACATCGCAAATTCGCCAGTCTGGCAGTAAAATCGGCCGCATAGACACCTCTCAACATCACAACAGAAGCGGACCAACCGATGCAACCAACCACGCAAGAAATGACGATTGAAGCCTGCCTGACCAAGCTGCGAGCACGCTTATCCTCCACTGATAGCAGTCAAAACCCGCAGCGCTTCATCCTCGGTATTGTCGGTCCGCCTGGTGTAGGAAAATCCACCTTTGCGCAAGCACTGGCCGATGGTTTGCCCGGGCAGGCAATGGTGGTGCCGATGGATGGTTTTCATCTGGCAAATACCGAACTGATCCGCCTTGGTCGTCAGAGTCGCAAGGGCGCAGAAGACACCTTTGACAGCGCTGGTTACGTAGCGCTTCTTAAACGCCTGCGGGATCAGCAATCCGATGCGATTGTCTACGCACCTGAATTCAGACGAGAAATCGAAGAACCCGTCGCAGGTGCCATCGCCGTACCGGCAAACATACAACTCATCATTACCGAAGGAAATTATTTGTTGCTTGATCGTCATTACTGGAATCATGTGCGCAGCTTGCTCGATCTTGCCTGGTATCTGGATATCGCACCCGAAGTGCGGCAAGAGCGGCTCATTGCCCGGCATATCCGTTTTGGTCGCGAGGCAGACGCTGCGCAGGCGTGGGTTGCGCAAACAGATGAACCTAATGCGATTCTGATTGCCGCCACCCGAGAGCGTGCCGATATGGCATTTAGTTGGGCGTCTGGGAAGGATTAAACGGAAATTTATTATTGTATTTTTTGCTCTGAGGGGAATATTTTTTCAATAAATAATAAGATAGATATTTCTAATAATTAATAAATAAAAACCACTGTCGATAACGGCAGTGGTTTTTTTGCATTTTGAGGGTTGATTCTATTAAGCGATATTTGAAATATTTAAAGCTATTAGATGAGTATCGTCATGCCTGTTTTTTTATGCCATTAGGTACTCTAAAGACTTCTCTAATATCTTGCAGAATATTCTGCCTTTTTCAGAAAGAAAATAATGCCGTCACTAGTAGCTCATACAAGTCTAAGCTTACCTTCCCATACAGTGGATAAAAATAATAGACCACCAATTGCTCCAAAGCCGAGACAAGGGGGAGTAAAAGCACAAATGACAGGTGCAAATGGTGCTTCGTCTGTACAACTGGATAACTCACTTTCTATTGCAACTAATGCTCATATTAAATCTGATAATTCTAATATTCAGCATAAGTTCAAAGAGGTATCTATTGTTGATACAGGATCGTGTAATGAAAGTAAATCTAAATTATCTATCAATGAACAAATTTCATCATTAGATAACAAAGTAGATATGTGGTCTCAGTATATTAAGAGTACAGTCCCGGAAATTGCAGATGGCATTATAGAAAAATATGAACAAAAGTGTGAAAGTGCACAATTGTCAGGCACATCTGAATTGGATGCGAAACAGAATTTATGTAAAGATTTGGAAAATTTTTACATAAGTATACCTAAAACACGTTTCGATAAAACTGATCCAATAGATGATTTGTTGGAAGCCAACATTAAAAGCGTTGAAATTGCATTTCCGGCAAAAGGAAAATCTATTATTTATAATCTGAAATGTGAGTTTGAGTCTGATAAAGATAAGATGTCTAAATTAGATGCGATGACAAAATTTAATGATGCATTGGTAAGCTTATTAAATACAAAAAAAAATATTCCTGAAACCAAAATTGAGTCCTCTCGTTTCGATAAAATCGATGCTGCAAATGAACGTATCAAAGTTTTAAGCAATCAATTGTTAAAAGATTATCCGAAAAGTTCGGTGGCATCTCTTGAGAAACTAGATGCGACATATTTAAAAGCTATAAAAAATAAGGTCCCTGAATTACAGGCAAGACTTGCATATGAAGCCGCTCTACAAGATTTAGTGGCTTATTATTCTAATGAGTCTGGTGAGATTAAGCGTGCCGAGTCAGAAATAATATTTTCTGAAAATTGGTTAAAGCAAAATGGCGAAGGAAAAAAAGTTGATAAATTTAATAAAGATTACAGCAATAATAAAAATTTATTAGAGGCGACACAGATACTTCTTGCAGATTTAAAACTTGCAATGAGTATCAAATCACGTTCAAGTGAGAAAGTAGCATCCTCTGATACAGTGTCAGTTACCAAAGAGTCAGAGCTTAGTAATGCAAAAGCTAAGGTTGAATATTATGGGAAGTATTTATCGGAGAATGGTCATCAAGATGAAGTTAATGATGTTATAGAAACCAATAAAAAAATAACGAATGATCCTGATAATTTAATGCTTTTGAATGCCAAAAGTCTTGAAGAGCTATTTTATGCAAGTGATAATCCATTAAGGTCTTTTCCTTATCCCTCTCTTTCGTCTAAGTCTCCAAGTAAAAGTACATTTTTTACTAACGATTCAATTTTAAAGAAATCTCCGCCATTGAGTCCTTCTAAAAAAACTTTTTCTAATCTATTTAAACCAACTAAAAATGTAAAACAAGACAAAATTAATGTTATTGGTAAAATAGAATCACCTACTGCTGGTAAAGAAATATTAGTAAAGTCAGAAATATTAAATAAGGTTTTAGAGAATACATTTTCTAATTTTGTCGCTACTATGCGTACGCTGACCAATTCAAGTACAAATAACTTATCTGAAAAATTACAAGATTTCCGAGAGGATCGAGATAAGTTTTCTGATTTATCAAGAATTGTTAATATGATATCTTTGTCTTCGATTAGAGAGGATGTTAAGGGTGTATGCACTAATGCTGTCGCAACATCATCCATCATGAATGAAATGATTAATAAAGCACAATTGGCATCGTCTGCATTGCTAAAAATATCACAAGAAAACATAAAATCTATTCGGCAACAAGCAGAAGTGATTAATTCGATAGTCGATATGCAAGACTATGCAATAAAAAATAAAGAAGAATTAATAACCGTCATTGACTCACTTACGTGTCCGGTAATGGATGCTGACAAAGGCAAGAATCCGATTTGAATATAAGTAAGACCGCATAATTGTTTAGACTAGGCGCCCGGACGCAGACAGTACGACTGTACGGTAAGGCCGGGCAACGACGTATAAACGATTATGAGGTCTTACTTAAATTGATACTCAATAATTGTCGTTTAATACTGTTCAGCTGATCTGGTTAATCGTTCGGGTGTATCGAAGTCAGCGTTGATGCCGGTGTGTCTTCGATACTACACAACTCAGTCTGAACGGTTTCTTAATTGAAAGGCGTTACTACCATATGGTAGTAACTTTGCATTTCGAGACTTAACTCTATTAAGCGATATTTAAAATATTTAAATCTATCAAGTAGGTATCGTCATGCCTGTTTTTTTTATTCCTTTTGTGAATGCAGAGGACATATCTGATATCTTGCAGGAAAATCTGACCTTTTAAGAAAGCACGTAATGTCAATATATGGATCACCAGCAGTTTCTCTTTCTTTAACTCGCCACGTAAATGCTCATTCTCCGGTAAGTCCTGAAAGTACAAATAATTCTAATCAAATAAAAGATAAAATATCGAGGGTATTTCAGGCTCCTGAAATGAATCGGACGCCTTCGGTCAATACTACGACTTCTGATAATTCAGCTATTAAGGATGGTTTAAAACAAACTCACGGCATGGGTACTCACACTCCAAAATCTGTATTGGGAGAACCAGGCGTAGCATCCTATTCGAAAATTTCTGTTGATTCTCTTGGCATATCAAATCCGATGCAGAAAGGACTATCGGATATAAAAATATCTATCCTAGGGTTGAAAGATATAGATCCGGAGCAAAAGGATGATATTTCAACAGAAATAATTAATCGAGCACAAAAAATTATTGATAATCCAAGTGATTGTGAATTAGGAGAAGTATTTTCAATCAGAACAGAATTACAAGAAAGATTGGACAGTATATTAAAAAGCCAGGAAGTAAAATCGCTGACTGATTTGATTAATGTTAAAATTAAATATATTGGAAAATTATATGGGAAAGATGCCCCGGCGGTTCTTAAAGGCCCTGTAAATGCTTGCATAAACTCATCCAGCGTCACACAACCATTAATTAATTTAATTAATAATTTAGATGATCTAATAAAAATAAAACAAGATAGTGATGCGATGAATGCTAATCAAAAACCGGTGCATTCTATTCCTTCACGACACATAGGTTCACCAACCGGCCTTAAAAACAACCCTGATTTGGCGTTAGTGAATGCTTCTATCGCGAACGATTTTGACCTAATTCAGGATGCTTTACACGGTGTTATTCATAATCGCGACACTGATCTGTTCTATCAGCGTTTTGAAGCATTCCGTCATGATCCGGAGGGCACGGGTGGTAAAGCTAATCAGTCAAACTTAAGAAATATGTCGGCATTTATTAATCGCATGACGGGTAAAGCGCTTTTGCCTGAGGCGCGAGAAGCACTCATGAACACTGTCAACAGAAGTCCTGCAATGAACGGCTTGCTCAATAAAATGCGCCTGGTGTCGGAGGGCTTTGGCAAGGTGCAAGATAATAATGGACCGAAAAAAGGTTCACAAGAGCATCAAGATCTCATTAAGTTGATCAATGATGCTCAAACATATGCTAATCAAAATAAAGAAGCCTTAATGAAGGATATGGCTGTTTTGTTAAAGACAAGAGCTCCTGTGATTAGCGAGTTTAAGGTGCAGACGCAAGCAGCAATAGCTTCTACAGCAATCGTTCATCAGCCAAGTGTAGATAAAAATACTCAGGGGTTGAACAATGATCAGCAAAAGGTTCCGGAATCCACAAAAAGTGTGCCAATAGATACACGAACAG
This sequence comes from Glaciimonas sp. GG7, assembly GCF_052976905.1. NCBI lineage: Bacteria > Pseudomonadati > Pseudomonadota > Betaproteobacteria > Burkholderiales > Oxalobacteraceae > Glaciimonas > Glaciimonas sp. GG7. Next base: position 82,571 of record NZ_JBRIIQ010000006.1, read on the forward strand.
CAGTTCTTCCTAAGGCAAAAGCGGAGGTTGCAGAATTGATGGTTGATATTATGAATCATCCAAATTTTAAAGAAATGTCGCTGAATAGCTTTTCAAGGATCACAAAAATCATTGATGATGCGGTCAATACCTCTGATAGTAAATTGAAATTTTGTCAGGAAGTCACTAAAAAACTTACAAAAATGAAAGATGATTTAAATGACTTTAAACAGCCAGTGCTTAAAGGACTTAAAGTAATTAAAGTATTTAAAGGGCTTATTGGATTCATGAAAGGTAAAAGTCCTATCGTGACCGATAATATTAAGAAGGCTCTGGATTTAAAATTAGAGAATGCCATGAACAATTTTACAGATGAAGATTTGAAGCCTGTGTCAAAGTCAAACCTAACGTCCGGGACGATTAATTTTCCACATGGAGACACAAATCGGATTTAATAAACAGTTCCAATATTAAATCTACGTGATATAACTTTTCAATAAAAAAGCCACTTCCAATAAAATGGTAGTGGCTTTTTTTGTATCTGAGAATGTTAGCAAATCAGGATTGCTACGAATGGTAATTATCCTGTGTTAACCCGCATCAATCCCTCGTATTTCCCGCGCTGCCACTGACAGCATCGCCAAATCAACATTCCCTCCCAACTGAAAATCAATCAACAGACGACGATAGCGCTCCAACTGCGGACGGTTGGCGGTTTGCCAGGCTTCTAACATTTCCGCTGACTGCTCTATCGCTGGCGATAACGTAATGACGTTGGCGGTCAGTGTGCGTTGCAGCGTGGTTAAGTCACTTTGCAATGCGGTGCGCGCCAGCGTTTGCCAATGGGTGTCTACCGGCAGCGTGGCGGCCCGTTCACGCATCCAGCCGAAGTTGAGACTCAAGTCGAGTGAGAAATAGACCTGCGCTACCAGTTCCAGATTGCGTCCGGTGATGGTGGCGACCTCAGCAATGTCGAGCACTGCGCCGATCAGCTCCGCGCTGGCGACACGGCGGGCGAGCGTTTCTGACACGCCTGCTTGAGTGAGTGCATCCTGTTTTGCTTTGAGGGCATCGGCGTCGCTGGCGTCTAGCAAAGTCACCAGTATCGGGCCGAGTTGGTCAGCGGCGGGACGGAAACGAGCCACAGTGGCGGTGATCGTTTCGCCATTGGCCGGGCGGTGCAGAAACCAGAAGCTGGCTTGTTCGATCAAGCGACCGATAGCGATCAACATTTGCGCTTGCAAGGCATCAGGCACCCGATTGTCCAACGCGTCGATATCGTTCCAGATGTCTTCGAAACCGAAGACATCGCGGGCGATCAGGCCGGCGCGGATGACGTCGGTAGGGCTTGCGCCGCTTTCGTCACTGAGGCGGTGGACAAAGGTGGTGCCGACTCGGTTGGTGAGGGTGTTGACGACGTAGGTGGCGATGATTTCACGCGCCAGAGGGTGGCGCGTCATGACCTCGGGATACCGTTGGCGCAGCGCTTGCGGGAAGTATTGCATCAGTGCGTGGCTGACGAATGGATCATCGAGCAAGTCTGAGGCCAGCGTTGCTTCGTATAACCACATTTTGTTGTAGGCCATCAGCACGGCGCGTTCTGGCGTGGTCAGGCCTTGCTTGGCGGTTTTGCGCTCGGCGATGGTGTCGTCCGAGGGCAGGAATTCAACCGCACGATCTAAGCGTCCGGCGCGTTCCAGAAAACGAATCAGGCGGGCTTCCGGTTCTAATAACGATAGGGCGCTGCGACCGGCAACCGAGAGCGATTGAGTCTGGTAGTAGTTGTCGGTTAAGACTTGATTACCAACTTCATCGGTCATTTCGGCCAACAATTTGTTGCGTTGCTTCTCGGTCATTTCGCCTTCGGTGACGACTAAGCCGAGCAAAATCTTGATGTTGACTTCGTGATCCGAACAATCGACACCGGCGGAATTGTCGATCGCATCGGTGCAGATGCGGCCGCCTTTTTGGGCAAATTCGATGCGCCCGAATTGGGTCAGGCCGAGATTGCCGCCTTCCGCCATGACTTTGCATTGCAGCTCAGCACCGTTGACACGGATGGCGTCGTTGTTGCGGTCACCAACCTGGGCGTGGGTCTCGAAGCTGGCTTTGACGTAGGTGCCGATACCGCCGTTGTAGAGCAGGTCAACGGGGCTCAGCAGGATGGCGCGGATTAATTCGGCAGGAGCCAACTCTTTTGCGCTCACGCCAAGGATGGCGCGGATTTCAGGCGACAGCGGAATAGTCTTGAGGGTGCGAGGATAGACGCCGCCACCGGTAGAGATCAGTTTAGTGTCGTAATCGGCCCAGCTCGAGCGCGGCAGGGAGAACAGGCGTTCGCGTTCAGCAAAACTGGCGGCGGTGTCGGGATTGGGGTCGAGGATGATATGCCGGTGATCAAAGGCGGCGACCAGTTTGATGTGGCGTGACAGCAGCATGCCGTTGCCGAACACGTCGCCCGACATATCGCCAATCCCGGCGACGGTGAAATCTTGCTCTTGGGTGTCGAGGCCGGTTTCGCGGAAATGACGTTTGACCGATTCCCACGCGCCACGGGCGGTAATGCCCATTTTTTTATGGTCATACCCGACCGAGCCGCCGGAAGCGAACGCGTCGCTGAGCCAGAAACCGTATTCGGCAGAAATGGCGTTGGCGAAATCCGAGAAGGTGGCCGTGCCTTTGTCGGCGGCGACGACCAGATACGGATCGTCGACGTCGTAACGCACTACGTCAGCTGGCGGGACGACTTTGCCATTGATGAGGTTGTCGGTCAGGTCAAGCAGGCCGCGCAGAAAGTTTTGATAGCAGGCGATGCCTTCTTTTAAATAGGCTTCGCGCTCGGTTGCAGGCGGGGCGCTTTTGAGGACGAAGCCGCCTTTTGAACCGACCGGCACGATGACGGCGTTCTTGACCATTTGGGCTTTGACCAGACCGAGTACCTCGGTGCGGAAATCTTCGCGCCGGTCCGACCAGCGCAGGCCGCCCCGTGCGACTTTGCCGCCGCGCAGATGGACGCCTTCAAAGCGGGGCGAATAGACCCATATTTCGAACATCGGTTTAGGCGCAGGCAAGCCGGGGACCTTGGCCGGATCAAACTTGAATGAGAGATAGGATTTGGGTTGACCGTTAGCATCGCGCTGGAAGTAGTTGGTACGTAAAGTGGCCTGAATGACGCCGAGAAATTGGCGCAGAATCCGGTCTTCGTCCAGATTGGGGACCTGATCCATCGCTGCTTCGGTTTGCTGCAAGAGAGCGTTGACGCGTGCTTCGTTCGTGTTGACGGGGTCGAAGCGGGCGAGAAACAATTCCACCAGATGACGGGCAATGGTCGGATTGCCGGTCAGGGCTTGCTCGATGTAGGCGTTACTGAAAGTGGAGCCGACCTGACGCAGATAGCGGGCGTAGGCGCGCAAAATCGTCACTTCGCGCCAGTTGAGCCGGGCGCGCATGACCAAGCGGTTGAGGTCATCGTTGTCGGCCTCGCCATTCCATACGTGCGAAAAAGCGTCTTCGAATATGTCTTTGATACGGTCGATTTCAACTTCGCCGTCGTCGGCGGTTTGCATGCCGAAGTCGTGTATCCAAACTGGCCTGGCGTCCTGGATTTCGATCCGGTAAGGGCGCTCTTCATTGACCTTGACGCCCATGTGTTCGAGCATGGGCAGACTTTGCGAGAGAGCAATGGGTTTTCCGGCGTGATAAATCTTCAGGCGCAAGGAGGAGCTGGCGGCTTCGATCGGACGATATAAATTCATCGCTAATCCGGCACGTTGCTGGGCGGTTTCCATCAGTTCGATGTCGCGCACTGTTGCGCGGGCGGCGTAGTCTTCGCGAAAGCCTGCAGGAAAGGATGCTGCATAACGACGTAGCAGGCGGTTGCCGTGCTCTTCGCCGCGACTTTCCAGCAAGGCGTCGGCCAGATCATCTTGCCAGCGGCGCGTGGCTTGGACTATTTTGGATTCGAGTTCGCCGATATCGACGTTGGTCACGTCCGTGCCCGGCTCGGTGCGGACGGTGAATTGGATACGGGCCAGTACTGATTCGGACAGCAAAGGCGTGAATTCAACGCTGACGCCCTTAAAGGCTTCCAGCAGCAAGATTTGAATCCGGGTACGTAGTTCGGTATTGAATTTGTCACGCGGGACATACACCAGGCAGGAAACATAACGGCCAAACGCGTCGCGGCGCACAAACAGGCGCGTGCGTTGGCGTTCTTCAAGGCGCAGGATGCCGATGGCGGTGTCGTATAAATCGTCTTCATCGATTTGAAATAACTCGTCGCGGGGATATTGCTCAAGGATGGTGGCGAGTGTTTTGGCTAAATGGCCTTTAGGAACAAAGCTGGCGCGTTCTTTTACTTTAGCGACTTTGCGGCGCACCAGCGGAATGGCGCTGGTGGGGACCATGTAGGCCGCCGAGGTGTAAAGGCCGACAAAGCGACGCTCACCGATGACTTTGCCAGCGGCGTCATAGCGTTTGACGCCGACATAATCGAGGTAGCCGGGGCGATGTACGGTGGCACGGGAGTTGGCTTTGGTGATGAAAACGGGTGAGCGGGCGTCGATAATCGCTTGTGCACTGCCAGGCAGCTTGGTCATGTCAGCGCTGTCGAGGGTGCCTGATTTGTCGCGCAAAGTATCGCGCAAAATACCTAAACCGGAACCTGCGACGGCTTGCAAATAATTTTCGCCTTTGCTCACAACCAGTTCGTAATCGCGTGTGCCGAGAAAGGTGAAATGATCGTCAATCATCCATTCCAGAAAAGCGCAAGCTTCAGCGGTTTCTGCTTGTGGCCCGGCATCCGCAGAGGGTTGTTTTTGCAGATCGGCTACTGCCGCGCTGGCGCTGGCGGTCATGCCGCGCCAATCATCGACCGCAGCCCGGACGTCGCCCAACACCTTGGACACGCCAGCCATGATTTCATCTAATCGAGCAGCCTCGGTGCAGCGGTCGATCTCGACGTGGATATAGGACTCGAGCCTTGCGCTACCGCTGTTGGTACCGTTCTCGATCCCTGCATCGCTGGCGCGCTGGATCACTTCAATCTGGCCGGAAGCATCGCGCCATATGCGAAACACCGGATGGATGGCTGCGTGTAACGTCAGACCGAGGCGGTTGATTTCGGTGGTGATGGAGTCGACCAGAAACGGCATATCGTCATTGACGATTTCGATCACGCTGTGGGGCGACTCCCAGCCGTGTTCGTCGATGTGCGGATTGTAAATGCGTATACGCGGCGCGCCGTTTTTGAAGTGCCGCGCAAATTGCCAATGGGATACGGCCGCGCCGTACAAATCGGGAATGCTGCGGTTGAGTATTTGTTCCTCGCCGACCTGCGAGTAATAATCGGCCAGAAACGGCTGCATTGATGCAAATACTGCAGGTGGTAGTCGATCACGGGCAAACTTCACCATCTCGGCAAGTTGTTGCTGTTTTTTTTGTTCGGATGCTTTGTGGGTGATGGGCATAATTTTCTTTCGAATGTCTTAACCGGATCGCACTGATATCAGTTGAATGGTAGCGGTCCGGTTTCCTTTCGGTAGGAGGCAGTTTTTAGCGCTTTTATTCGCATTAAAAACCAAGCTGTTCGTATCATAGACCAAGCTGATGCGGCGCTCAATTGC